>NZ_JBSGCE010000050.1:0-64551 GCF_053601695.1 Nonomuraea sp. NPDC004702 | reverse complement strand
CGGGCCGATCGCCCGGGTCGTCGCCTACGACAAGGAGCACCAGACGAGCCTGGTCGAGACGCTGGACGCCTGCATAGATGTGGCCGCTGCTGAGCCCGCTGATCGATGATCTGCGCCAGTGATCGGGCTGGGGAAAGGGCCGGCACCGACCTGCAGCTTGCGAGCGTCAGCCCGTGACAGCACAGGGCAGCGGCCGGCCGCAGGCGTTCCGCCCGGGCGGACAGCGTCTGGTCAGCCGCGCCCAGCGGAGGGAGGCCCTTGGACTGCACGGAGTGGCAGGACGCGGATGGGGCGGTAGCGGCCTGATCGGAAGGGAAGCAAAGGCAGCCACACCTCCGGTGGTGCCGGCTGCCAGCCATGGGTGCGCAGGACGTCCCGGAGCCAGGCTTCGACCTGTTCGGGGTGGCATCCCGGCTGTCGGCCAGCGCGCGGTGGGCGCCGCCCAGGGGCAGCCACCAGTGGCTGCGCCGCCGAGAAGCGCGAACTGATCGTGTTGCACGCCGCCCGCGCTCGCGGCCGCACCTGGGAACAGATCGCCGAGCTGCTGAGCCACAGCCTGCCCGTCCCGCCGCCGTAACCGCAGCCCAGGTCAAGGCCCGGTTTGCAGCGTTGCGTAAGAAGTACCCCTACACGGCCGGCCAACTGCCCCGCACGATCACCAGCACCCCCACCGCCCCCTCGGAGCCGTCATGACCAGCTCGCCCCCGCGCCCGGCCCAGCCGCTGTTCCCGGCCCAGTTTCACGCAGCGCTGCCCGAGCTGCGTCCCCTGAGCGAAGCGCTGTACGGCGCACTGTCGCAGCCGATGAACCAGGCCGACCCGTACGCCGAGATCGCCTGGCAACTGGCCAAAGCTCTGGCGTTCCTGCTCAACACTGCCGACCGGTCCGGCGACCACGCGGCGCTGATGGAGGGGCTGGGCCAGGTCAGCGACTCCACCGCCACCGCCGCCTCCCGTGCCCGTGCGCTGCTGGCCACCGGCGTGCCCGTGCTCACGCTGGCCGCTGACCGCGCCGCCGCTCGCGACAACCGCACCGCGCTCAGCGACAGCCTGACCACCCGCATCACCGCCGAGCTGCTGACCGCCGACGAGCACGGCAACAGCTACGGCGGCCCGCGCGACCTGCTGGACATGGAGCTCACCGGCGACAGCATCGCGGTGAAGAGGGAGCTGCACGCACCGATGCGCGCGCCCTGTTGGACTGAGACGCCGTGCTGCGCGCCCTCGGCGCCGCCTACGACCGCGCCACCGCGCCTGCGCGTGAGCATCCAGATGACCAGTCCGCCCGTGTGACGACACCGTGACCGAGCTAGTGGCCCGGCCCGGACCGGGCGCCCCGGGCGCTCCGGCGTCCAGCAGCGTCGGGCTGGCCTTCTTTGCCCGGCCATCCAGGCGCCCGGCCCCGGCCGCCTGGGTGGCCGGCGCCGCGGCAGACGTCCGGTGCTGCTCGGCCTGGGCCTGCTCCCGCTCGCCCAGGGCGTCGTCGCGGGCCTGCTCGGCCGTGCCCTGGGCGCGTTCGTCCTCGGACACCTGGGCCCAGGCGTCGCGGGCGTCCTCCCTGGCGGCCTCAACCCGGCGGTCGGCATCCTGCCGGACTCGGCGCTGCCTCCGCATTCTCCGGCAAGCCCCGCAGCAGCAGGCTCGGTGGGCCATGATGCTCGCTGTCGCGCGATCGTGCTCTTCGGCAGGCCTTGCCGAAGACTTTGATCATCTTCCTCGTTCCGGTAGCGGTGGTCGGGGTAGATCAGCGGGCATGGGCAAGAGCACGCTAATGGGCAGGGACGCCGCGGCCCGCATCCAGTCCGCGGCAGCCAGGAATCCCGGTAGCGACACCGCTCGTGATGCGTTCGATCGCCGTGCCCAGTCCGCCGGAGACAAGAACGAGGCCCGTGGCCGTGACGATGGCCGCCACAGTGACGCCGCACGATGACCGACGTGCGATGACCGACGTGCGATGACGACGTGCGATGACGACGTGCGATGACGACGGCAGCCGCGGGACTGCCGCACCCCAGTGCCCGTGACCGAGGAGACTACCTGCGGTGGCCATGACCTTCCGCCCCACGCTCGGGCAGCTCTACGATCCGATGCGCCCGCAGTTGCCGGAAGCGATGTCCTGGAGACTGTCCGCGTCGGACGTGGAGCTGCTCATCTCCGTGCCCGACCCCACAGCCGAGGAAGTGGCCGCGACGCACGGCTTTGTCGGGGCGGGCCCATCGCCTTCATCGAACGACCGAACGTGGCGGACGAGCGGTTCACGAGGGCGGCGAGTTTCAGAGATCGCATGTTCGCGGTCTGGGTCACGAGCAGGACCGGCTGGCGTGCGCCGTCAGCGCCACCAGGAGCTTGCCGCCGCGCACACCACGCACGACGCTGCCGAACGCCGGGTCACCGAGCTCTACACCAAGGCCGCCGAGCAGCTCGGCAACGCTCAGGCCCCCGTCCGGTTGGCCGGTCTGTACGCGCTGGAGCGCCTGGCCCAGGACACCCCGGCGCTGCGGCAGACGATCGTGGACGTGATCTGCTCATATCTGCGCATGTCGTACACGCCGCCGCGCGAGGACCGTGGCGAGAAGATCCGTGCCGCTCAGCCAAGGGCACGGTTGACGGCCGCGACGTAGCGGTAGAAGGCGTTCGTACGGTTGGCGGGGTTCTCAACCCAGGCGCGAGTCAGCTTGCCGCCGTCGAAGAACCGCTCCCGCTGGCCCCGGCTGATCTCCAGCTGCACTCCCATGCCTCTGCGGTTCCTGTTCGCGATGTTGCGGGTGCTCGTGCCGCCGATCTCCGTGGGCACGGACGCCGCGACGGGGAACCCGGCGGCGCGTAGCTCGGCCTTCACCTTCTTGATCAATGCCGTGTCTCGTCCACCGACGTAAGTGGTGGCGCCGGTGCCTGCGGCGGCGTGCCAGGAGATGGTGTAGTCGACGCCCGCCACCACCGCGAGCGCCTTGGGTTCGTCGAAGTGCGTGGCGGTGATGTGCAGAGCGCTGTTGCCGGAGGCCTTGATGCCCTCGAACGAGTAGTAGGCGTGCCTGCGGCCTGCAGCCTGGTCGGCGAGCTGCGACGTGGGCGCCTCGATGGCGCCGCCGTGGATGGCGATGTGCGCCACCCGCGCTCCGCGGGGGACGCGCTGGACGCGGCGATAGTCCCTGCCCTCGGTCTCTTGGGCGGAGAGCTGGGCGTAGCCGGCGTAGACATCGCGCGCGCTCACCTGCGCCGTGGACATGGCGTGCGCGGCAGGGGCAAGGCCGATCACGAGCAGGCCCGCAGCGGCGATGGACAGCGTCTTCTTCACATCAAGCCTTCCGAAGATCTTCCTGGGCCGCCATCATGCCAGGTACGCGTGACCCATCTTGACTCGCGGGATCGCCCTGGCCCCCACCCCGACCGGCGCGGAGCCGTCCCGGACTCGAACCAACCATGCGGCGTAATGTGCAAAGTTCGTGTCGTTCACGCCAGACCGGTCGGCCAGCAGCATGGGCAGGCAGCGCCAGTCGTCCTCCAGTTGCTCTTCCTGGGCCGACCCGCGGGCGCGCCTGCTGGACGGCGCGCAGTGGGAGGCGGTCCAGGCGGACGTCCTGCCCGGGCTGAGCCTTGAGGAGCCGGTGGCCGAGCACCTGGCCGGACGAGTACGGGCGCTGGACGCGGCCTGGCAGTTGATCGCCGAGCGGCTGCCGCGGCTTCTCCGGCTCCCGGACGGCAGCACGCGCACGACGGTCCGCTGTTCCTGGCCCAACGCCGCCCCTCCCCCAGCCCGCCGGCCGGCGGCTGGCGATATCTGCCCGCACACCGGTCGCGCCCGCCTGGGCTACGACCGCGCCCGCGTCCTGCTGGAGAAGTACGCCGGCCTCGATCTGCACCAGCTCCGCCACAGCGCCGCCACCCACCTCGGCGACGCCGAAGTGCCGCTGCAGCTCATCATGGGCAAGACCCGGCACAAGAACCCCCGCACCGCCATGCGCTACGTCAAACCCGGACCTGAGGCCATCGCCAAGGTCACCGAGATCCTGGCGCCCCACCGCCGCACCCACTGATCAGCCCAGTGGCGGCTGGCCGGGGCTGTAGACAGTCGGGGCCATCACGTCACGGACCACTAACAGGCGAACAAGCCCCAGGTCGCTCGCGCTAATTCCTGCGCCCAGCCTCCTCCAAGGCCCTTCACCGTGCCGGCCGGTCGGGGCAGCGGCGTGGATCCAGTGCCGGACATCCTGGCGGCGGTTCTGACCGCCAGGCGTTTGATCGCGCTCCGATGTCAGAGCGCTCGGCCTGGGCGCCTTCGTGCTTCAGTAGCTGTCGAGCAACGGCTGGCTGCGATCCCATGGCTCGAGCCCGCCGTTCTTCTCTGCCTGCTGGCGGGCGAGACCGGACAGCGCTTCCAGCACGATCCGGCTGCCGAGCATGGCGGTGATGTCGGATTGATCGTGGCCAGGAGCGACCTCGACCACCTCGACACCGACGATGGGCAACTCGTAGGCAAGCCGTCGTACGGCGTCCAGCAGTTCGCGTGAGGTCAGTCCGCCAGGCTCGGGGGTTCCGGTGCCCGGGGCCATTCCAGGGTCGACCACGTCGACATCGATCGACAGATACACGCCATCACAACCGTCGACGGCAATCTGCGAGGCCTCGTCGAGGCAGGTGTTCAGGCCACGCTCGACGAGCTCGGTCATCTCGTAGGAGCGCATCCGCTGTTCGGCCATCCAGGTGAGCGTCTCGGGCCCGGGCCAGTAGCCGCGCAGCCCGATCTGCAGAAATCTGTCGCCCCTGGCGGCACCGGACTCGATGAGGCGGCGCATCGGCTGCCCGTGGCCGATGAGCGAGCCGAAGGAACTGTCTCCGGTGTCGGCATGGGCGTCGAAATGCATGATCGAGACCCGGCCCCAGCCGACTGCGCGGGCGACGCCCGTGACGTTCGGCAGGGCGATAGAGTGATCACCGCCCAGTACGAGTGGAATCTTCCCGGCCGCCGAGACGATGTTCACGGCCCGCTCCAAGGCCGCGTGGGCACCGTGCGCGTCACCGCTGAACATCTCCACATCTCCGGCGTCCTTGACCTTGAGGTCGAGCAGGCCGTCCACGCCCAGGGCCAGAGAGGGTCGGGTGCCATCGTGCCCGAGGTAGCAGGCCTGACGGATGGCGCCGGGACCGAATCGGGCGCCTGCCCGGTAGGAGGTGCCGCCGTCGTATGGAGCACCCAGGATGACGACCTGGGCATCGCTCCAGGTTTCGGGCTCGTCAAGATCACAGGCAGGCACGCCGAGGAACGTGAGGTCAGGGCCGTACATGGCGCCGTAACGGGTCATGTCGCCCATCGTCGCAGTCAGGCGACACGGTCGGAATGCCCCGGTTCTAGGTAGCGGCTCCATAGTGGCTATGGAGCTGCGTACGAAGCCGTTCGACGAGGGGCGGCTGCGGGCCGGCAGGGGTGACGAACAGGACGCTGCGCGCGCCGATGTCCTGCGCCGTCTCCCGGGCGACGACGTCGTGTCCCTGCTCCAGCGCGAGCTCGGGCACCAACGCGACCGTGCCACCGGCGGCCACCAATCCGTGGATCACGCTGTAGTTGTCCGTACGAAGCACGATGCGGGGGCGGAAGCCGAGCAATTGACAGGTGGCGAAGAGTGTTTGGTCGCTTGGGTCGTAGCCGCTGGCGGAGATGATCCAGCCCTCCTCGGCGAACTGCCCGAGATCGACAGGCCCGGCGGGGGCGTACTCCACGGGCAGCAGCAGGCGGAAGGGATCGTCGAACAGTTTCTCCACGTACAGATCCGATCCGTAGCGCGGTGTGACACCTGCGACGTCGTAGATCAGCGCGCAGTGCAGCGACCTGGACCTGACCCGTGTAAGCAGCTCAAGGGGCTCGGCCTCGGTCAGTTCGACCCGGACCCCGCTGCCCTCGGTCGCTCGCCGCAGCGGGCGTGGGAGTAGTTTCGTGGCGGCCGTGGTAAAGGCGCCGACACGCAGAGTGGCCAGGCCATGGGCCAGACGGGCCTGCACATCCGACTCCACCACGGCGATCCGGTCGAGCACCCCGGCCGCGTGCTCCAGCACCATCGCGCCGATGTCGGTCAGGACGGCACCGGCAGGGCTCCGTTCGACCAGCCGCGCACCGAGGTGGGATTCCAGGGCCTCTAGGTGGTAGCTGATCGTGGGCTGGCCAAACCGGAGCTGCCGTGCCGCCCCCGCCAGAGAGCCGTTCACCGCGATGGCGCGCAGCACCTGGAGCTGACGCAGGTCAATCATGCAGTTGGGGCACCGCCTCAAGCAAGGTGCGCCTTGAACGATGACGAGGCGCACGGATCAGTTCCGCAGTCGGTCCAGTCTCCACGATCGGATGCGGTGCATCACGACGATGGTGTGGGCCACATGGCGGCCCACGGGAGGCTGTGAGACGAACACCATCGAAAGGCGCTCGTCCGGCGGTTCACCTGGTGCGATGCGGGCGGTCGCTCACAACAGACTCGCAGTGGTCAGCGCCATGCCGACGTGAGCCCGGACGGCGGGTCCGAGTCCGACGAAGGTGAGTTCGCTCTCCCGCTCAGCCGATGCAGCAAGGGTGTTCGACACCTCGGCCAGGACGCCGGCGACCTCCGGAGCCAACGGCGACCTCTTCGACTCGTCTCGGAGAAACGCTGTCAGATGTCCCGTGCAGCGCAGGGTGTCGAGCAGCACGTCCTCGGCCACTGATCGTGCGTAGGCCAGGGTGCACTGCTGGTCGGCCGACTCCAGGCCGGGCTCGGGACCGGCGTTCAGGGAACGCAGTTGCTCCAGCACCCCCCGGCCGCGAGGGGTGTCGAGGTCGTGGTGGGCCCGAACGGCGGCGACCCAGCCGGCCATGCGAACGGCCAGATCGGCTCTGGCTGCCTGGGCGGCGTCGTGGACCTGGCGGAGGGTTTGATCGCTGAGAGCGTCGTCGGCCATGGCGGCATGGACCCACATCGGTGGCTCCTGGACGACGCCCACGGTGCCGTATGCCAGGGCGTACTCGGTGCTCGACAGCATGCCGCCCGCTGGATCCGACATCTGGAAGAGTCCTCGGCCAAGGACGTGGACGTCGAGTTCGGGACGGCCCCCGTGAATGGGCAACCCTGTTGCCTCACCGGTCTCTCCGAGCCCTTCGACCAGGCCGGGCAGATCCTGGGTGACATACGCGAAGAGACCGCCGGTCTCGCCGTTGTGCATGGTGATCAGCAACGTCGGCCGCAAGTTGTCGATGACGGCGGCGACGGCCGCCGACTCTGGGATCGGGTCGAGGCCGGGCGGGTCGAGGTCGGGTCGGGAGAACGTCCACTCGTACTGCTCGGGGAACGGGGGGCGGTAGATGTGCTCGGCGTAGTGGCGGCGGGTGTAGGGGCCGGCGTACCAGCCGTAGTTGAGAGCGGCGCCGTCGGGGTCCACACACGGCACGAGATGCCAGACCAGGCCCAGTTCCTTTACCAGCGACGGATCCTCGGCAAGAAGTTCGCCGAGGGCCAGGGCTCCCAGCGTGCCGGTGGGCTCGTTGGGGTGGGGCATGCCGGTGACCACAGCGTGCCGGTCACCGCGTGCGGCCCCTGCGCTCACGGAGAGCATGGTGAGCGGCAGCCCGGCACGAGAGGTGCCGATGACCTCGAGCGCCGTCGTCTCCGGGTGTCGCGCGTGGATCCGCCGCAGCCGATCTTCGACCTCGGGCAGGGTCGGGAAGTGGGAGGCGTCCGGAACCCGTTCGAGGTATCGCTTGAGTCGTTCCATGCTCAGCGTCCTCCGAGCGTCGTGAGCCAGGGCGAGTAGAGGCTGTAGGGGCTGGCGGAAGTCACGCCGCCGAGGCGGTTGTTGAGGAACATGGTGCCGAGGCTGTAGGCGATGGGAATCCACACCTTGTCGCGCGTGATGGCCTGCTGAGCCTGGACGACGAGCTGAGCGCGCTGCTCGGCGTCGGGGGTCGACCTGGCCTGGTCGAGAAGCGCGGCGACCTTCGGGTTGTCGTATCGGCCGAAGTCGGCGGCCGATCCCGGCGTTCCGATCTGCTGGTAGAGCTCAAGGGGGTCCGGGATGTCGGCGAACCAGTCGGTGACGAACGCGTCGACCTTGGCGCGGGCGTCGGCGCTGGAGAAGAGCGGGTAGAAGTCCGCGTCGGGCATCGACTTGATCGTGATGTCGAAGCCCGCCTGCTTGGAGTTGCTCTGGATGGCTTCACCGACGCGCACGAGGTCGGCTGATCCGGACGGGACGGCGATCGTGACGGCCGGGTGGGGGGTGCCCGCCTGGGCGAGGAGTCGTTTGGCGGTGGCGATGTCCCGCCGGGGTTCGGGCAGCGCGTCGTAGGCCTGCTGGAAGGTGGCGGTGGCGTAGCTGAACGCGCCGGGGGGCACGATGGCGCGCAGGGGCTTCGCGGTGGGGCCGAAGATCGTGGAGATGATGCCGGGGTAGTCGATGGAGTACGACAACGCCTCGCGCACCAGGGGGTTCGCCAGCGGACCGGTGCCGGTGAGCCGGGTGGGCACCACAGCGGTCTGCGCGGTCGAAGGCCCGAGGTACATCTTCCCGCCGGCCGTGTTCGTCAGCTTGGACAGGGCGGCGCCGCCCGGGACGGAGAAGGTCCCGTCCACGTCGCCGTTGGCGAGGGCGGAGGCGACGGTGCTGTCGTCGGCGATGAAGGTGAACTTCACCCGCCGGGCCAGGAGCGGTCGCCGGCCCGCGCCCCACCAGCGGTCGTTGGCGGCCAGCGTGATGCTGTCGCCCTTCTTCCATGACTCCACCGTGTACGGACCGGTGCACACGATGCCGCCCCGGGCGGTGCCGAACGCTGTTCCGGCCTTCTCGGCGGCCGCCTTCCTGACGATCTGCCCCATCGGAGTGGCGAGCATCCCGGTGAAGATGGTGTCCGGCTGCTTCAGGGTGATCGTCACCGTGCGGGTGTCGGTGACGGTGACCTTCTCCAGGCGGACGGCGAACTGGCTCCAGTAGGACCCGGAGGCGGGGTCCGTCACACGCTTGAGGCTGAAGGCGACGTCCTCGGCGGTCAGGGGGTGTCCATCGCTGAAGGAGACCCCAGGCCGCAGGTGCACGACGTAGGTGGTGGGGTCCGGTGTGCTGATCGACGTCGCCAGTCCCGGCTCCACGGAGCCGCCGGGCGTGAAGGCCAGCAGCGATTCGCACACGTTGGAGCTCACCCACAGGTCGGCTCCGCTGAAGGCCTTCGTGGGGTCGAGGCTGGTGGGCTCACCGGGGAGGTTCCACGTGACCGACTCGACTCGTTCCGTGGCCGCGGGTGCGGCGACCGGATGGCCTTCCGGCGCGGTTGCCGGCCTGTCGTCGTGTGCGCGCCCGCAACCGGTGAGAACCAGGACGGCGCCGACGACGGCTGCGACCGGTCCGGCCGGCCGGCGTCGACGAAGCGGATGGGACATCGTGTGCCTCCTGAGGACGAAGCAGGGGAAGGACCGACGAAGTTGTTGAACATTTGCACAAGAAAGTCTTGAACACAAGTACAACTTTGGGTTGAATGTCCGCCATGCCGACCCACTCGCACCCCAAGGGGGAGCAGACCCGTCGCCGCATCCTCGACGCGACTTTGCAGGTGATCGCGGACGCGGGAGTCCGTGCCGTCACCCATCGCAGCGTGGCCAGGCAGGCAGCAGCGGCACCCGGGCTGATCACCTACTACTTCTCCAGCACCGACGCGCTGATCGCGGGCGCCTTGGCCGATGTCGCCACCCAGGAGGCCGCGGCGTTCGCACGGCTGCGCGCCCAGGTGGAGGAGACGGGCGACGACCCGGCCGCACTGGTGGAACTGTTCGTCGCCGAGGTCATGAGCCGTGCGGGCGAACGGAAGGTGACCACGACGGCCACCCTCGCGCTGACCCTCGAACTGGCAGGACAACACTTCGACCGAAGCGCCTTCGAAGCATGGGAGGCGAGCGGGTTCGCGCTGTGCGACGCCACGGTGCGGGCGCTGGGCGGCGAGCCGGATCCCGACCTGACCCAGTTCCTGTCGTCCACCCTCGACGGCCTGTTCCTGTCCGCCGTCATATCGCCGAACGCTCACTACCTGGAGAGCGCGACGCGGGCGGGCCTGACCCACCTGTTCGACGGACTCAGGATGCGTCCATCCGATCGGCGACCGGCCGGCTCATGACCAGATTCGTCCTGTCGCGCATCGGCATCTTCGTGGCCACGCTCTTCGCGGCGAGCATGGCCGTGTTCGCCAGCATCCTGCTGGCGCCCGGCGACCCCATCGACTTCCTCCTGGGCAACCGGCCGTCCACACCGGCGCAGCGCGCCGCCCTGGCTGAGCAATACCACCTCGACCAGCCCTTCGCCGAGCGCTACGTCTCCTGGCTTCGCGGACTGCTCAGCGGCGACCTCGGCGAGTCCATTCAGCAGCACGCACCGGTCTCGGAACTGCTGCGCACCGCGGCTCCGACGACGGCGCTGCTGGTGCTGATGACCTTCCTCATCGTGGTGGCGGCGGGGTTGCTGCTCGGCGGACTGGCCAAGCGCCGGTCCCGGCTGGTCGACGACGGCGTCTCGGCCCTGATGAGCATCAGCATCGCCACCCCGGCGTTCGTCGCCGCGACCGTCCTGATCTCGGTGTTCGCCGTGGGTTTCGGCTGGTTCCCCGTCTTCGGCCAGGGCACGGGATGGGGTGATCGCCTCCATCATCTCGCGCTGCCCGCCATCGCGCTGTCGGTCGGCTGGTGGCCCGTGGTCGGCTCGGTCGTCCAGACGTCGATCCGCGAGGAGATGGGACGGGAGCACGTCGAAACGGCGTTCGGCCGCGGCCTGCCACGCCGGCACGTGTTCCGCAGGCACGTCCTTCGCAACTCCCTGGTTCCGATCGTGACCGCGGCCGGTCTGTCCCTGGCCGGCATGGTCGTCGGCTCCGCCATCGTCGAGACGGCCTTCCAGCTCAACGGCCTCGGCGGGCTGCTGATCAGTTCGGTGACGCAGAAGGACTTCCCCGTCGCGCAGGCCATCGCGATGGTGCTGCTGGTGATGTTCGCGCTCACCAACCTGCTCGTCGACCTGCTCACGGCCTTCCTCGACCCACGCGTCCGCTCCCAGTGGAGTCCGTCATGACCTTGCTCGATCAGCTCACCCACCCGGACATGTCGGGCATGCGGCGGCGTCTTCCGCGCATCGCCGGGCTGGACCTGCCCGGCCACATCGCCCTCGCCGGCGTCGTGCTCTTCGCCGTCCTGGCGCTCTTCGGGCCGCTGCTCGCCCCGCACGACCCCGACGCGGTCGAACTGTCGCAGGCGTACTGGGGTCCGGACGCAGGTCACTGGCTCGGGTACGACGGACAGGGCCGCGACATCGTCTCCCGGCTCCTCGTCGGCGCCCGATCCAGCTTCCTCGGCCCGCTGTCCATCGTCGCCCTCGCCACCACGCTGGGAATGGCCGTAGCGGTGGTCGCGGCCTGGCGGGGTGGATGGGTCGACACTGTGCTGGCCGGCGTCCTGGATGCCACCATGTCCTTCCCCGGGCTGCTGCTCGCCGTCCTCGCCGCCGCCGTGCTCGGAACAGGCCCGCTCGCCCTGGTGATCGCCCTCGCGCTGGCCTACGTGCCCTACGTCGCCCGCGTCGTGCGATCAGCCGCACTGACCGAGATCGGCAAGGACTACGTCGACGCGCTCACCGCGCAGGGATTCTCCGGGATGACGATCTGCTCGCGTCATGTCGTCCCCAACGTCCTGCCGATGGTCATGGGCCAGGCCGCGCTCACCCTGGCCTGGGCGACGGTCGACCTGGCGGGGCTGTCCTACCTCGGGCTCGGCGTGCAGCCGCCCTCGGCCGACTGGGGGGTCATGGTGTCGACGGGGCAGGCCGGCGTCCTGGCCGGATATCCCGCCGAGTCGATCGCGTCCGGGGTCTGCCTGATCGCCGCGATCTGTTCCTTCTCCCTGGTGGGAAATCGTCTGCTGCGCCGAGCCGAGGAGTTGGCCGCATGACTATGTTGACGATCCGCGACCTCAACGTCAGTCTCACCGTCGGTGGACGGCGGCGCCTCGTCCTGCGCGACCTCGGCATCGAGGTGGCCGCGGGCGAGACGGTGGCCCTCGTCGGCGAGTCCGGCTCCGGCAAGTCGATGACCGCCCGGTCGATCGCCCGGCTGCTCCCTCGCCAGGCGACGGTGTCGGGCACCATCACGGTCGACGGCCAGGACGTGCTCCGCCTGGACGAGGCGGCCCTGCGCCGCTACCGCGCCACGAAGATCGCGATGATCCACCAGGATCCGCGCGTCCACATGAACCCCGTGCGGACCGTCGGGGACTTCCTGGTGGAGGGCCTGACCACCACCGGAGGGCTTCGCCGTGCCGCCGCCGAGTCCAAGATGGTCAAGCTCCTCGACGAGGTCGGCATCTCCGACGGCCGAAGACGACTGCGCCAGTATCCGCACGAGCTTTCGGGCGGGATGCTGCAACGCATCATGATCGCCGTGGCGCTCGCCGGGGATCCACAGCTCGTGCTCGCCGACGAGCCGACCACGGCGCTGGACGTGTCGACCCAGTCCGAGGTGACGGCGCTCCTGGACGACCTGCGCCGGGATCGCGGCATGGCGATGTTGTTCATCACCCACGACCTCGAACTCGCAGCCGCCATCAGCGATCGCGTCGCGGTGATGTACGCCGGCGAGATCGTCGAGGTCGGCACCAGCGATCGGCTGCTGACCGCGCCGCAGCACCCCTACTCTGCCGGTCTGCTGGGCGCTCGCCCCGACCTCGGGCGCGCGCTTCCCCGCTTGCGCGCCGTACCGGGACGACCGCTGGCGGCTTTCGAGGCTCCGCCAGGTTGTGCCTTCTCCGACCGGTGTGACTTCGCGATCGACCGGTGCACCCACGAGCATCCGACGCTTGACATGACTTCCGCGACACCCGCGCGATGCCTGAGACGCGCCGAGATCACGCTCACACCCACACCGAGCGTCGATGCCCGAGAACGACCGGCCGCCTCCGGCGAAACCGTGCTCCGGGTCACCGGACTGTCGAAGGACTTCCCCGGCCACAGAGCCGTCGACGACGTCTCCTTCTCACTCGCCTCCGGCGGTTCGCTCGGGATCGTCGGCGAGTCCGGATCAGGGAAGACGACCGTGGCCCGGATGCTGGTCGGGCTGACCACGCCCACCGCCGGGACGATCACGGTCTGCGGCCGCGACCGCTCCTCGCCGGCTGCACGGCTCCGCGAACGCCGGGATCGCGCTCGGGAACTGCAGATCGTGTTCCAAGACCCCTACTCCACGCTCGACCCGCGCCGATCCGCGCAAGCGTGCCTCGACGAGGTGCTCCGCCTCCACCGGCCCGAACTGGATCGGCGCGCACGCGCGGCAAGGATCCGCGAACTCGCCGACATGGTGGGGATCGACGAGCGGCAACAACAGGCGTTCCCCCGCCGGCTGTCCGGGGGACAGCGACAGCGGATCTCCATCGCCCGAGCGCTGGCGGTGGAACCCAAGGTGTTGATCCTCGACGAATCCGTCTCGGCGCTGGACGTGTCGATCCAGGCGCAGATCCTCAACCTGCTCGACGACATCCGGCACGCCACCGGGATCAGCTACCTCCTCATCAGCCATGACCTGGCCGTCGTCAGGCAGCTCACCGAGACCTGCGTCGTCATGCGGCAGGGCCGCATCGTCGAGAGCGGGCTCACAGGTGACGTGCTGGACAGCCCCCAACATCCGTACACCCAAGCCCTGCGCACCAGCGTCCCCACGCCCGGCTGGAAACCGACGCGCCGTCCTACGAACGCGAGCGCCTGAGCAGCGGTCCCCACGTCACACCTCGGTGCGCCCGTTGACACGGTGGCGCATGGACCACGCACCGCCTCCACTCCTTGTCTCTCAGGTCATCCGCCTGGAAGAAACCTTGGCGCTCCGGCCAACAGCAGCCGGGAAACCCGCCTCCACAATGACGCGTATCCCCCAGAGAAGGGCGTGCAATGATACGAGCACTCGTCCTGGCCCTCAGCCTCCTGGCGGCCTTCGCCCCGGCGGCCGGGGCGAAGCCAAAGATCTCCGACCCGGTTTCGGCCGCACTGGACACCGCGTTCGCCAGAGCCTCCTCGAAGGTCGGCAACCCCGGCGTCCAGGCAGTCCTGCTGCGCAACGGCACCCCTGTCTGGTCGACCGTCTCCGGCAAGGCGATCAACAGCCCGACAACGCCCGTCACCAACTCGACGATGTTCGCCTACGCCAGCTTCAGCAAACTGGTGCTGGCCACCTACGCTCTGCACCTGGTCGAAACCGGCACGCTGTCCCTGGACAGCCCGATCTCGACGTACCTCGGCAACGACGTCCCCGGCTCCACCACGGTCACCCTGCGCATGCTGCTCCAGCACACGGCGGGCTACCCGGACATCTACGGCGCCCCCGAGACCGCCGACCTGTTCCTGCCCGGCGACCACTACGACCCGAACCGGCCCTACACCTGGTCCATGCTGGCACCGGGAATCCACGCGCCAGTGGCGCCGGGCACGAAGTGGGAGTACTCCAACACCGGCTTCATCATCATCGCCCACCTGCTCAGCAGGGTGTCCGGCGGAGACGCCGCACTGGCGAGCGGCATCCGCACGTTCGTCCAGCGGACGGGGGCGACCAGCACGGAGTTGACCGCTGAGCGATCCGACAGCGCGTTCCTGCGTTTCGCCCACGGGTACACGGTCGACAACGGCAAGACCATCGACTACTTCACCCGCTACGGGGCCACCGGCATCCCCACCGATGTGTACGGCATGCCGTTCGGCGACGGGATGTTCGCCGGGACGGCGCTCGGCGCCGCCAAGCTGCTCGACGCGCTGTATGCCAGGGAACAGCTACTGCTGCCTGCCACAGTCACGCAGATGATCAAGGTGACGCCCCAGTCGGTGCGGGCGGGCGAGCCCTACGGGATGGGCACCCTGGCGACCAGCGTCTCCGGACGTAGCTGGCAGGGGCACTCAGGGCTGTACGGCGGTTTCACCTCCCTGGGCGGCACCGACATGGCGAGAGGGGTCACCCTCATGGTTGTGACCAACCAGGAAGGCAAGGGAGCTGCCAGGACGATCTGGACCGACCTGGCGAAGGCCTACGCATCTGTAACCTCCTGACACACGAAGAGGGTACGGCTCGCGCTGACGTCGGCCGTACCCTCGTTTCGTTCTGGCCGGGGGCGGCCTTCAGCCTGTGAGGCTCAAAAACAGGATGTGATGTCTGATCCGCGGAACCAACCGTGACGTGACAGCACCTCGGCCATGGCTGGCAGCGTCTCCACGGAACGGGCATTCACGCCCGGCACGTGAGATTCGAGACAGTATCTTCAGCGTCGGCGCTGCGCCGGGTGACCGCAGCGATGCAATGGTATCCATCAGGCTCTCTTTCTCCATGTCATGTACGTGAGGAGAGGGCGAGCAGGCCGGCGGCCAGGGCGCGGGCGTGGGCGGCGGCATACTCGCCGTCGCCCAGCCGGATCTGCCGGTTCTGGTGGTGCAGCACCACGGTGCCGTCCAGCTGCCGGGCAACGTCGATGCCGGCCTCGGGCAGCGTCACACCGCGGGCGCCGTCGCCGAGGTCGCCGCTGAGGTCGGCCAGTTCGGGCAGCACCAGCCCGGCGGCGGCCTGCGCGGCGGACAGCCGGTCGCGTAGTTCCCGTACCTGCTCGGCGTCACGTTCGCGTTCAGGTTGGGCGGCGCGGGCCTGCTGTTCGGCGGCCACGGCGCGCTCGCGCTGGAGGTCACGCTCGGTGCCGGCCTGGCGCAACTCCTCCTCGGCGCGGGCCTGCAGCCGCGCGGCGCCGGCGGCCTCCCCCGGGCGGTGACCAGGGCCGGACGCGCGTCGGTCGCCTCCTGCCGGGCGGTCTCGGCGCGGCTGTCGGCGTCTCGGCCCGGGCCTGAGCCTGGCGGCTGTCATGCTCGGCACGCTCGCGAGCGAGGTCGGCATCGGCGGTCGCGGTCCACAGGGTTTCGGCCTCCCAGGAGGAGTGGAACGGCGCACGCCCCACTCTCTCCCCCCGCAGGTAAGGAGGGCGCCTTCTCGGGCGCGTACCGCGCGCTCACCCTCGGCCTCCTGCTGTCGGTCGGCATGGTCGCGTTCGAGTCCCTCGGGGTGCCGACCGTGCTGCCCGGCATCGCGGAGGATCTCGACGGCCTGGGCGCTTACGGGTGGGGCCTGTCGGTGCTGATGCTCGCCAACATCGTCGGCACCGTGCTCGCCGGGCGCGCCGCCGACCGCCGGGGCTCCTGGCGTCCGATGGCCCTGGGCATGCTCGTCTTCGCGGCGGGCTGCGCGGTGGCCGGCGCCGCACCCTCCTGGCTGCCGTTCCTGGTGGGCCGCTTCGGACAGGGCCTGGGCGTTGGAGCGGTCATGTCCATGGCCTACACCATGATCTGAGTTGCCTACCCCGAGCGCCTGCGGGCCCGGATGTACGCCCTGCTGTCCTCGGCCTGGACGATCCCTTCCCTCGTCGGCCCCGCCGTCGCAGGCATCCTGGCCGACCATCTCACGTGGCGGTCGGTCTTCCTTTCATGCTGCCGATCGCCGGGTGGCCGCTCTTCTCGCTTTGCCCGGCATGCCGCCTGCACCGCGCAGAAGCAGCCGCCACCGCCCCAGCCCCGGCCGCTCCGTGGTGGACGCGTCCGCTGGCCGGCGCGATCCTGCTCACCGTGGGCACCGGCGTGCTGCTCCAGGCACTGCTGCTGAAGAACCTCGTCCTCATGATCGTGCTGGCCGTGGCCGGTGTCGCCGTTGCCCTGCCCGCGCTGCGCCGGGTCACCCCGGAAGGCACCCTCAGCGCCCGGGCCGGCCTCGGCGCGGGTGTCGTCGTCCGTGGCCTGCTGTGCGGTGTCTATTTCGGCAGCGAAGCCTCCCTGCCCCTCGGGCTGCAGCAGCTGCGGGGCATGGGCGCCACACTGGCCGGTCTGGGGCTGTCCGCCGGAGCCATCACGTGGGTTGTCGGCGCAGGTCTGCAGGCCAGGCGGGACAACGGGAAGAACGGCACGCGCACGGCCTCCACCGTGCTGGGCTTCGCCGTCCTGCCGGCGGGGGTCGCGCTGATCGCGTTGACGATCCTGACCAGCGCACTCCCCTCCTGGCTCGCCCTGGTCGGATGGGCCGTCGGCGGCCTCGGCATGGGCATCGGCTTCAACGCCTCCACCACCGCCTTGTCCAGCCACGGTAAGAGTCCGCACCAAGCTCCTTGACGTGTTTGGCCGTTTCAGTGCTGCTCGAGCCCCGAGGCCGAAGTGGCCCGGTCAAGGTGGGGCCGGCGGGGTGCGCCGTCTCGGCGCGGTTGTCTGCCTGCACGGTGGTCATTGCGCCGCGGCGGGCGCTTTCGGCGAATGCCGGGCAGGCTCGGCGCGGTCGCCGGGTGAGGTGAGGGCGTAGGGGCCGACTTGGTGGGCGGTGAAGCGGTGCGGGCTGTTCTTGTCGTGCATGACGAGGTTGGGGCCGGCGACGCCGATGGCGGCGAACGCGATGGTGTAGGCCAGGCCCTTTCTGAGGTCGGAGCCGGTGATGCCCTCCCTTTTCAGGGCGCGCAGGTAGACCAGGCCGAGGGGGACGTGGAGGAAGATCGAGGCCAGGAAGCCGGGGCTGTAGCGGGCCTTGGCCTTGGCGGGGAGCATGATGCCGTGCCAGAACGCCTGCGCGATGCCGAACATGACCGGGGCGATGCCGAGCCATTTCACCTTCGGCGCCAGGACGGGCGCGACGTAGAAGGGGTAGGCGAAGGCGGTGTTGACGCACAGGGCGCTCTGGGTGTTCAGGGGGTAGTTGTCGGGGCTGTCGCTGCCGAACAGACCGCGGTTGAACTGGCCGGGGAAGTAGCCGGGGTCTTCGTACTCCTCGTACTGGTGGACCAGCAGCGCCCCGAAGTTCAGTAGGGACAGCAGCCGGAGGGTGGAGACCTTGCCCGAGGCCAGCGCCGCGGCGCCGCCCACTCCCATGGCCAGACCCCCGCCGATCCTGGGCGCCATTGACGGCGGTAGCCCTCCAGCGTGAACGATCCCATTGCGCCCGCCCCCATCGTCTGCCGCTGCGCGTGTCCTTGCCAAGGCGGTACCCGCGGGGCGGCCCGTGCCGGCGGCCGGGAGGGAGTCTGGGCCGAAGACGGATGATGTTTGAGGTGTTAATGGCGGTGCGGGGCCTTGGGCGGTGGTTGCTCGCGGCTCAGGTGGTGGCGGCCTCAGGGCGGCCCAGAGGGCCGGTGAGGTAGTGCTGGACGGTGGGGGCGACGGCGGCGAGGAGGGTGGGCAGGTCGCGGTCGGCGAGGGCGGGGAGCCGGAGCAGGTGGCGGCCCAGAGCGATGCCGAACAGGTGGTTGAGCGCCAGGGCCAGGCGCAGGTCCGGGTCGTCGCCGGGCAGCAGGGAGCGGACGTCTTCGGGCAGGGCGGCGGTGAGCTGCTCGCGCAGCTGCTCGCGGGCGCCTTCGTGGGCCAAGGCCGACGCCACCGTGGCGCGCAGGGACCCGGCCAGGCCGGGGTCCTCCCACAGCGACAGGTAGGCGCGGGCCAGGCGCTCGCCGACCTCGCCGACGGGCCCGTCGAAGGCGCCCTGGATCTGCTGGACCGCCTGGCCGGGCAGCTGGAGGGTGGCGGCGAACAGGCCGTCCTTGTTGCCGAAGTAGTGGGCCAGCAGCGCGACGTCGACCCCCGCCGCCGCGGCGATCGACCGCATGGTCGCCCCGCAGAACCCCTTGGCCGCGAACTCGTGCCTGGCCGCGGCCAGGATGCGGTCCCGGTTGCGGCCATCGCCACCGGGCGGCCGCCCGGGGCGCTCGGCGTCCTTCTCGCTCATGCCAGGCACTCTACCGGCCCTCAACAAGTGTTGACATCAACAAATGTTGAATTACAGTGGTGGTGCGGACCCTCGATGTGCGACCGGCACCCAGCAGTGGATCCACACCAAGAACCCCTGGAAGGCACCCCGCGCATGTTCTCCACATTCGATCTCGAGTTCGCCTGGATCGGCCTTGGAGCCGCGATCGTCTTGACGGTCGCGCTCCTGGCGACCGACGCGCTGCGCAGCAGCCGCCCCCTGTCTCGATGGAAGGACCCGGCCTGGCTGGGCTGGGTCGCCGTCGTGGTGTACCTGTTCCACAACGTCGAGGAGTACGGCATCGCCGCCGACGGCGCCCACCATGCCTTCCCCGACTCCCTGTGCACCACGCTCAACCAGGGCACCTACCCGGAATGCCCAATCCCGACAGAGTTCTACCTGTTCGTCAACATCGGGTTGATCTGGATCGTGGCGGTGATCTGTGCCCTGCTCGCCCGCAAGTACGTGATGATGGGGTTCGCGTTCTACAGCATCGTCATCGTCAACTGCTTCTTCCACATCGTCCCTGCCGTCGTCACCGGCACGTACAACCCGGGGCTGCTCACCGCGGTCGTGATGTTCCTGCCCGCCTCGGCCTGGATGATCAGCGTCTTCCTCAAGCACCAGGACCCGGCGCTCGGCAAGTGGCGCCTGCTCGGCATCGTCGGCGTCGGCGTGGCCGCCAACGGCTCCCTGCCGCTCACGATCAACCTGTTCCTGAACGACGTCATCTCCCGACCCGCCCTCGACCTGCTGCAGCTCCTCAACGCGAGCCTCATCCTGCTGGTCAGCGCCCTCCTCCAAAGGTCCCTGCCCCCAGCACACCCCGCGACGACCAAGACCCGCACCCAAGCCGCCCGCTGAACGACGCAGCGTGCTGACCACGGCGATCTGCGCCGCCGGCTCCTCGCCCGCCTGCAGCTGTCCGCCGATCCGCACGCCGAGCGTCACTGGCAGCTCCTGGCGACGATCAATGGGCGGCCTGTTTCACCGACACTCGCTCCCGTTTACACCTGGTTCGCCATGGCTCTGCACCCAGAGCGATGACCCGGACAACCCGCGCGCCGCACCAGGGTGGGGCGCAGCCGCTCCTCACCGACCGCGGCGGCACGGCGGGTGACGGGCGTGGGCGGTTGCAGAGGTTGGGTCATGCGGAGTTGGTCGTGGTGAAGACGCGGGCAAGCTGGTCGTCGATCAACCGCTGCCTCAGCAGAACGCTCGACTGAAGCCCCTCGGCGCCTGCCCCCAGGAACGCGGCCTCGGCCGCGGCGTTGATGTTCAGGGACGCCTGGCCGGACTCCTGCCCTTGCTTGATCAGGCCGGCGACCAGGTTCTCCAGCGCGAGCGGCGCGTCGCGGGCGACCTCGGCCAGGGCGGGGAGCAGTACTCCCCGGACGATCACCCGCATGCCGGGCGCGTCGCCGAGCAGCGCGAGGCATTCGCGGGCCCCGTTGCTCGGCGTCGTCGTTGAGGATCTTCAGCGCTCCGAGCAGCAACTGGTCGCGGGTGCCGTCTTGTCGATCGTGGTCAGACGTCGCGGGAGATGTAGCCCTGGAGGTGGGAGCCGCTCCCGAAGGACGGATTGGTGATCGGCTCGAGATTCCAGGCGACGATGCGGTGCGGTCGGATGCGCAGGGTCTCGTGGTCGAAGGCCGGGTGGAGCGGCGGGTCCAGGAAGACGATCTCGGCGTGACCACGCAGTTCGATACCGCGGCCGGTCTGGCCGAGGGCGTTGGGCGTCGGTGACTGGTCGTCAATGACGAGGGAGACCCGGGGGTCGGCTAGGACGTTCTTGTATTTGCGGCTCTTGCTCAGCTCCGGGCCGCCGATCTGGACGGTCTCGGTTGCGGGGTCGAACCAGATCGCGACCGGCTGCGAGTGGGGAGACCCGTCGGGACCGAGGGTGGCCAGGCGGCCGAGTTCCTGCTCCGACAGGTATGCGTGCTCTGAGTCAGTGAAAATCATGGCAGCAGCCTGCGACCTCAACCGTGCTTAAGGTCAAGCGGTCCGGCCGAGCACACCGCGGGTTCGACCGCATTGCGGAACTCAGGGTTCAGGTTGCCTTCCAGACCTGCGGGGCAAAGAGCCCGCGAGCCGGCGGAGCGGTTCGGACAGGTGCTGGGCCAACCACCGCAACGTTACGAATCCGTGGTGGCCGGTGTGGGCGCGCCCGCGTAGCGGCGTGGAAGGGCTGCACCGGACGTGGTGGAGCGCAGATACGAGCCAGTAACCCGACGACCGAGATCACGTGGGGTCGAAGCCATTGTGCGGCGAAGGAGCTCGTGCACGAGTTTGGTGGCCAGCGCGATGAGCAGGTGCGACTTGCCGGAACCGGGGTCACCGAAGCTTGTCTTTGGCCACGACGGCGGGCTGGGCAGACATCGTCGGCCGGACAGAGCGGGACGACGTTGCGGGGTTGGGCGCTCACGTCGTTCGCGCTGAGGAGCAGCGCCTGCCCGGTGGGTAGAAAGCCAGCCCCGGCAGCAGCCGCTCGCGGGGCATGGCTGCCTCACCCTTGCCGTATGGTGTCGCCCCGGAGCGCCGCGCGCGCGGCGTCCTCAGCCCGCCAGGCAGTGCGCACCTGACCCAGCAGCGCACCGTTGCGCTCAAATCCCGCCTCCGCCAGCCCCGCCATCTCCTCGCGCAGGACGCGGCCGACACGGTCACAGACGGCGCTGGCCTCATCGCGAGCTCGGCGGGCACTGACGAGCTGGCCCGGATCGCCGGCGTAACTATTTGATCTTCCGCTCGTCCTGCTTGCCTGGCCTGCCCTACCTTCGGCGTCTATGCCGGTTGAGTTCTTGAGTGATGGTGAGGCGGCCGCGTACAGAAACCCCCAGACCATCGCCGACTTCATCGGGGACCCGCTGGTCACGTTCTGACGCGGACGCCGCGCCGCCACACGCCGGCCAGGTCGCGGGTGGCGGTGATGGCGGCCGTGGGGTCGCCGTCGACCAGGAGGAGGTCGGCGCGGGCGCCCGGGGCGATCCGGCCGCGGTCGCGCAGCCCGAAGTGCCGGGCGGGCAGGGAGGTGGCGGCGGCCAGCGCCTGCGTCTCCGTCAGCCCGGCCTCGACCAGCAGGGCCAGTTCGTCGTGCATGGCCTCGCCGAACGGCACGAGCGCGGGGCCGCCGCCCTCGTTGGCGTCGGTGCCGGCCAGGATCGGCACGCCCGCCTGGTGCAGGGCCCCGACGCTGTCCCGGGCGGCCTCGTACGACAGCCCGTACGTGTCGGCCATGCGCCGCATCATGGTCAGCGTCGGGACCGCCGTGCGCCCCGCGCCGGCCATCGTGCGGGCGAACGCGGGCGTGAGCGGCGTGTCGAGGGGGGCGTGCGTGATCATGTCCACGCCCGCGTCGAGGGCGACCTGGGCGGCGGCGTGCCTCGGGGCGTGCGCCACGGTCAGCAGGCCGCGCCGGGCGGCGGCCGTGACCAGGGCGCGCACGGTCTCCGGGGCGAGCGCAGGCGTGGCCGGGTCCGCCAGGACGATCTTGATGTAGTCGGAGCCCTCCGCGGCGCGGGCGGCGACGAACGCCTCGGCCTCCTCCGGGCCGCTCACCTTGGGCAGCCCCGGCACGTCGGGCAACCCGCCGGGGACGCTGGCCAGGATGCCGGAGCTGCGCAGGCCGGCCACGTCGTCCCGGCTCGCGGCGGCCTCGCGCAGCGCGGCGAGTTCGGCGAGCGGGTAGGAGAACATGTTCAGGCAGGTCGTCGTGCCCTGGACGAGGGCCTTGCGCAGGTGCTCGGCGGTCGCAGCGTGGGTGTGGGCGTCGATCAGGCCGGGCAGCAGGGTGCGGCCGTCGCCGGGCACGATCTCCCAGCCGGGACGCCTGGGGATGCGGGGAGCGACATGGGCGATCTCGGCCCCGTCGATGAGGACGCCGCCCGTGCCGGTGACGCGCTCCCCGTCGAAGATGCGCACGTCCTCGATGAGCGTCTGCTTCGTCATGGCTCTCCTCTAGATAGACAAGCCACTTGTCTTTCTCGGGAACGGTAGACTCCTGAGCCGGAAATGGTCAAGCCACTTGTCCAAAGGGGACGCCGTGATGGCCGAAGAGGCGACCGAGCTGCCGTTGCTGCTGGCCATGGCGTTCCGGGTGCTGTCGACCCGCCTGCGGGAACGGCTCGCCGACGAGGGGCACGACGGGCTGCGCCCGGCGCACGGGTTCGCGCTGGCGTACTTGAAGCGGCGCGGCGGCTCCACGGCCGGGGAGCTGGCGCGGCTGGTCGGGATGACCAAGCAGGCCTCGGCCCAGCTCCTCGCCGAGCTGGAGTCCGGCGGTTATGTCGAACGCCGGCCCAACCCCGATGACCGCCGCAGCCAGATCGTGGTGCCGACCGAGCGGGGCGCGGACGTGGAGCGGCTGTTCTCGGCGTTGTCGCGCGAGGTCGAGGACGACTGGGCCCGCCAGGTGGGGGCGGAGCCCCTCGACCACACACGGCAGGCGCTCCAGGCGCTGGTCCGCAGTTCGGTTCCCCAGGGCCCGGCCCCGGTACGCCCCGACTGGTGAGGACGCTTGCACGTTAGTCGAAGTGATCGGGATCCCGCCGCCCCCGTTGCCAGCTTGGCCGATGCCTTGGTTCAGCAATCGGAGGGAAGCAGATACATGGCTCTGTCACTCGGCCGCCTGACCCGCCCAGCCGGGTTCGGGCTCGCGCTCGCGCTGGCGCTGGCGCTGGACGCGACGCTCTCCGCAGGCGTCGCCACCCAGGCCGGCGCCGCCACCGCCGGGCACGGGACCAGGTTTGATCCTCTTTGATCCTCCTCCTGGCCACCAACCCCACCCGCCGCCTCCTGCGACGCAAGACTGCCCACCGAGGCGATCGCGCCATCGGCCTTCGAGACGGGTAAAGATCGTTGATCGGGTGATCTGAATTCGTGTTCCTGTCTCTGCCTTGTTCACTGAGCGTGATCGTTTGGGGCGTAGCGCTCCAGGTCCCGCCCGCTTCGGATGCGAGCCGGGTGGTGGTCTTGTCGTGGAAGCCCAGAGCCTGTGCGATGACGGGAGCGGGGGCTTGGAGGACCAATTGCCGAAGGGCGGCGGTGCGGGCGGCTTGGCCGGAGATGCCGAGGTCGCGGATCAGGTCGGCGAGGCTGCGGTGATGGAGGGGCTGGCCGGCTCGGCGTCCGGGGAAGAGCCAGCGGGCATCGACGTTGGTAGCCGTGTTCATGTTGGTGCGCTCGGCTTTGGCTCGGAGTAGAAACTGGGAAAAGGGGGCGGGGACCGGTGTCGGTGGATTGCCCAGAGGGCTGAGGATCTGGCCGGCGGAGTCATGGATGATGTCATCGAGGGTGAGTCGGACAATGCGGCTGGCGGGCTGGGCATAGTGCAGCATGAGTCAGGCCGCGGCTCGTGACCGGACCGCTTGGGCCAGAAGCTCGCCCTGCCCGTCTCGTCCAGGAAGGGGGCCGTGCTCCGGCAGGAAGTCGTACCACGGCCATGCCGCTGCCGCCCCAAGACACCGACCTCAAGGACGGCGGCAAGGCGGTGCTCGGCAAGTCCGGCGTGACGGCGTACAAGGCCGGCTGGACGGACGACAAGCCCGCCGCTGCGGCCGCGAGCTGACCGGTCAGGCCGAAGGCGCCGATGTGACGCGTCGCGGTACGCGGCGCGTCACGTCGGGGCCGTGCTGTCAGGAACGGACGGCCAGCGCCTGCGTCAGCCGCGGACGCGACGTGGAACGGCCCCGGACGGCCGCCGCTGCCGCGACCACCACCGCCACGAGCGCGCCGGCGGCGAGCAGGGTGGTGCCGTCGGGGTGGACGAGCGCCTGGCCGCGCTGCGCCTGCCAGATCAGCAGCCCGGTGAGACCGGCGTAACCGAACGCGGCCACGATCACCAGCGGGACCCGGCGCACCCACAGCGCGATCAGCGGCAGCACCTGCAGCGCGTGCAGCCCGACGAAGTGGGCCACCCGCAGGTCGCCGCCGCCGGTCGCCCAGCCCAGCAGCGGCATGCCCGCGCCGCCGTCCGCCGCGCCGACCGTGTGCGCGCCGATCGTGATCAGCTTGACGCCGCCGGCCAGCGCCTGCGCCTGCTCCGGCGTCGGCGCGGTCATCAGGTAGCCGACCGACATGCCCGCCAGCGAGATCGCCACCCCCAGCGGGATCGCCCAGGCCATCGCCCGGTTCACCCGGCGCTGCATCACCAGGAAGATCCCCAGCGCCAGCGTGAGCGCCCAGCCCAGGTAGGCGGCCCCTCCCATCAGCATGAACACCGACTTGTCGAACGTGGTGGCGAAGTTGAAGTGGCTGCGCACCCCGCGTACCGCCTGCAAGGTGATCGCCGAGATCTCCGGCAGCACGAACAGCGTCACCGTGACCGTGCCCAGCCACCACAGGGTCCGCCGCCACCGCTCGACCTGGCCGATCATCCAGGCGAGGGTGAGCGCGTACAGGGCGAAGGAGGCGGCGAACTTGAACGGCTTGAGCCAGACCGCCTCGCCCATGACGGTCCGCCCGTCGACCACCAGGCCGACGCCGCTCACCAACGCGAGCGCCGCCATCGCGAGGGCGCAGGCGACGAGCGGACCGTGCCAGGTTCTCCAGCGCAGGGAAGTCATGACGTCTCCTTCAGATCGACTGAGAACAACCCTGCTGGTCAGGCGCGACACGAACCAGAGATGTGATCACCGGCTGCACATGACATCGTCATGAATCGGGCAAGCGGGTCGTGGAGACGTCCCAGGCGCGTGGGCGACCGGCCCGGGCGCCGGCGCGAACCCCTCCTCGCTGAGAACCTCGCCGCCGCCCGGGCGCTGATCAACGTTCCCGGTCGGGTGCCTCGGCGAAGCGGCGGGTGGCCACCAGCGCGGCCAGGTCGGGTGCGAGCCGCAGTTCCGCCGTGTCCATGCCGGGGTGGCCGAGCCAGTGCATCCGGGTCCGGTCGATGCTCCCGTCGAACCGGGGCGGCCAGTGCCGGGCCGGGGTCAGGTCGTCGATGACCAGCGTGCCGCCGGGCCTGAGCAGCCGGTGGGGGTCGGCGGGCGGCTCGCCGTGCTTGCCCTGGCCGCCTCCGTCGAGGACGAGCAGGTCGTACGGCGCGTCCCGGTGGATCTCCCGCCAGTCGCCATGGACGACCGACACCTGTGGCTGATCGAAGAACACCTCGGCGGCCAGGGCCGCCGAGCCCGCGTCCCGTTCGACGCTGACCAACCGGGTCCCGGGCCGCGCCCCTGACGCCAGCCAGGCGAGCCCCACCCCGCACCCCGTCCCGGTCTCGCCGATCATCTCGGCCCCGGCGGCCAGCGCCAGCAGCAACCGTCCCTGCTCGGGACGGCAGGACGTCCCGAAGCCCGCCCGCCGCGCGACCTCGACCGCCCGCCGCACCAAAGGCGGTAGTTGCGCGAGATCGGGGTATGTCGCCGTGCCCTCAAGTGACATCGGTCCAGGCTAAGCCGGCCGACCGCCCTACGACACCCTTGGTCGAAGCGGCCGGCCGAGAGTCCGGAGACGAACTCGCGCGACATGTAGATGGAGTTCTGCGGGAACCGAGCGGGAAGGCGCTGACCTCGTCGAGGTGCTCCACTACCTCGGGCGGCAACCGCAGCTCACAGGCGGCGAGGTTGCCGGTGCGCTGGTCGAGCGTCCTGGCGCCGGAGATCGGATGGATCCAGGCGTGGTGCGCCCGGGTCCAGGGCGAGGGCGACCTGGGAGGAGGAGACGCCGAACTCGTCGGCGACGGCGTATCGCCATGACTCCCCATGACCTGCTGGCTGACCGGTTCGAGGGGCATCGTCCCCGTCTGAAGGCGGTCGCCTACCGCATGCTCGGCTCGCTGACCGAGGCCGAGGACGCGGTCCAGGAGGCGTGGCTGCGGCTGGCGCGCTCGGACTCGGGCGACATCGCCGATCTGGGCGCCTGGCTGACCACCGTGGTGAGCCGGGTCTGCCTGGACGTCCTGCGCGCCCGCAAGGCCCTGCGGGAGGAGCCGCTGGAGGCGCGGCTGCCGGACCCGGTGGTCGGACGGGCCGAGGCCGCCGACCCGGCCGCCGGACGGGCCGAGGCCGCCGACCCGGCCGCCGGACCCGAGCAGGAGGCGCTGCTGGCCGACTCGGTGGGCCTGGCGCTGCTGGTCGTGCTGGAGTCGTTGTCGCCGGCCGAGCGGCCGGCGTTCGTGCCGCACGACATGTTCGGCCTGCCGTTCGAGCAGATCGCGCCCATCGTGGAGCGCACGCCGGTGGCGGCCAAGAAGCCGGCCGGCCGGGCGCGTCAGCGGGTGCGCGGCGCGGCCCCCACCCCCGATCCCGACCTCGCCGGTCAGCGCCGGGTGGTGGAGGCGTTCCTGGCCGCGGCCCGCGAGGGCGACTTCGACGCGCTGCTGGCCGTCCTCGACCTCACGTCCCTGGGAGCGCCGATCGCCGGACGGTGATTGACGAAGGTCGCCGCGGTGCTGCACGATCGGTCGCGCGGGGTCGTCCACCGGCCGCCACCTACGAAGGGTTCGCTGATGACGCTCGCCTCCCGGCTCGGCCACGCCTCCGACGACCGGCTGCTCATCGTCAACGCCGACGACTACGGCATGAGCCGGTCGGCCAACCTCGGCATCACCTCCCTCCTGCGGGCCGGGGCGATCAGCTCGGCCACGGTGATGACGCCCTGCCCGTGGGCGCCGCAGGCCGTCGCCGAGGCCGCCGGTTTCGACGTCGGGGTGCACCTGACGCTGACCAGCGAGTGGGAGGGTTACCGCTGGGGCCCGGTCACCCGCGACCGGCCCGTCCCCACGCTGGTGGACGAGACCGGCTGCTTCTTCCGCGACTGCGCCTCCTTCGAACGGTCGGCCGACCCCGAAGAGGTCCGCGTCGAGATCGTCAACCAGATCCGCAAGGCCGTCGCGCTCGGCCTGGACCCCTCGCACGCCGACAACCACATGGGCAGCCTGTACGGCCTGGCCACCGGCCGTCACTTCCTGGACGTCGTCCTGCCGGTGTGCGCCGAGTTCGGCCTGCCCTTCCGCCTGCCCCGCTCGCTGGAGGGGACCGGCGCGCCGGAGGAGCTGGAGCCCGTGGCGCGGGCCCTGGCCGCGATGGCCGACGAGGCCGGGGTGGTCATCCTCGACCGCCTGTGGTCGCTGCCCTTCCAGCAGTCCGACGGCGAGGACTACGACTCGCTCAAGAAGGACATGATCGGGCTGCTGGGCTCGCTGCGGCCGGGCGTGACGGAGATCTACATCCATCCCTTCGAGGACACCGACGAGCTGCGCGCCATCATGCCGGGCGCGGCCAAGCGCGGCTGGGAGCTGGCCCTGTTCACCGATCCCGACGTCCGGGAGGTCCTGGACGGCGAGGACGTCAAGCTGATCGGCTGGCTGGACCTGCGGGCCGCGCAGCGCGGCGAACGCCCGTGACCCCGGGCCGCTACCCGGGCCGGGTGGGCACCAGGTAGCGGCGTTTGCGCTCGGTGAGGTCGAGGAGCCGGCCGCCGTTGGCCTCGATGACCCGCCGGGAGGCGGTGTTCGTCCGGTCGCACATGACCAGGGCGGGGTCGACGCCCAGCCGCCGGGCGATCGGCAGCGCCGCGGCCAGCATCGCCGTCGCGTGGCCCAGACGGCGGGCGCCCGGGCGCACGTCGTAGCCGATGTGGCCGCCGAGCCGCTCCAGCTCCGGGGTGAGCCGGTGGCGGACGGCCAGCCTGCCGAGGAACCGGTCACCGTCGGCCCACCACAGCGTGGTCATCGGCACGAACCCCGCGCGCACGCCCGCCTGGGTGCGCTCGCCGAGCAGCCGCCGGACGTAGGCCGCGAAGGCCGCCGGATCGGTCAGCGCCGCGGGATCGACGTCCTGGACGAACCACGGGACCGGGAAGTCACGGTCGGCCCGGAACTCGGCCACCGCCTCCAGGAACGACGTCCGCAACCCGGGCGTGGGATCGACGAGGACCGGCATGCCGACCATGATGCCCGACGGCCGCTCAGGACGGGCGGGGTGTCCTCGCGGTGGCGCGGTCGAAGAGTTCGGCGAGCTCGTCGGCGCAGTGGTCGGGGTCGAGGCCGCCGGCGACCCGGTCGGCCACCGCGTCGATGCCGGCGCGCAGGGACGTGGCCATCAGGACGCTGTCGAACGTCCGGAACGCGCCGCTGCGCTGGCCGTCGTCGAACAGGGCGACGAGCCGGGCGATGGCGGCGTCCCGCTCGCCGCCCCCCACGGGCGCGCGGTTGAACGCGATCTGCTGGACCGCGCGCACGTGGGCCGGATGGGCGGCGATGAAGGCGATGTTCGCCCTGATGAACGCCTCCAGCTGGGCACGGGCTCCGGACGCGGCCTCGATCGCCGGCCGCATGAAGGCGGCCGCGTCGGAGACGACCTGCCGGACGACGGCCTCGAAGAGCTGCTCCTTGGTGGAGAAGTGGTAGGAGATCAGCCTCTTGCTGCTGAGCCCGGCATGGTGGCAGATGGCCTCGAACGTGGTCTCCGGGTAACCCCGCTCGGCGAGCACGGCGATCGCGGCCGAGGCGATCTGGGCCTTGCGGGCCTCGGTGGCCGCCTGACGGGTTCCGGAGCTCTCCATGTCAGCCCAGCTTGCCACGCTTCGGGAACGCCGCACGCACGGCACGGCGGTTGACGACGACCGCGACGGCGGCGACCAGGACGCCGACCACGGCCTGCTCGGCCTTCATCCACAGCGGGTA
Organism: Nonomuraea sp. NPDC004702; assembly: GCF_053601695.1. Taxonomy (NCBI): domain Bacteria; kingdom Bacillati; phylum Actinomycetota; class Actinomycetes; order Streptosporangiales; family Streptosporangiaceae; genus Nonomuraea; species Nonomuraea sp. NPDC004702. The sequence goes on along the minus strand of NZ_JBSGCE010000050.1, from coordinate 35,162 downwards.
GCCGCTGTCCGGCGCGAGGAGGATGAGCACGACGCCGATGGGCGCGGCGACGGAGACGAACCGGATGCGCACGTAGGCGGCCCGTCTGCCGCGGGCGGCCTGCCCGGCGAGGGAGACGAGCCAGGCGGAGGCGGCGGCGACGGCGACGGCGCGCAGCCACACCACCCAGTTGCCGCCGACGACGGCGGCCACGCCGAGCGTGGCGATCGACAGGAGCAGCACGGCGGCGAAGAGGATCTGGACGAGCCGCCAGACCTGATTGTTATCCATGAGGATAAATTTACACGCTCGGATAAAAAACTGCGCGGGATCCGCCGGGGAAAACTCGTTGCCGCCGGCCGGGCGCGGCGGCCACGATCGATCATGACCGTGACCCGCGAGGTGCTCGCCTACTACGCACAGGATCTGGAGCACGACCGGCTGCGCGAGGGGCGCGGCCGCCTGGAGTTCTGGCGCACCCAGGACGTGCTGCGCCGCACGCTGCCGCCGCCCCCCGCCCGGGTCCTCGACGTGGGCGGCGGCACCGGCGTGCACGCCGAATGGCTGCTGGCCGACGGCTACGAGGTGGACCTGCTGGACCCCGTGCCGCTGCACGTGGAGCGGGCGGCGAGGGTGCCGGGGCTGCGCGCCCGGGTCGGCGACGCGCGGCGGCTGCCCGTGCCCGACGGCAGGGCGGACGCCGTCCTGCTGCTGGGCCCGCTCTACCACCTGGCCGACCGGGCCGACCGGCTGCGGGCCCTGGGCGAGGCCCGGCGCGCCGTACGGCCCGGCGGGGTGGTGGCCGCGGCCACCATCAACCGGTACGCGGCCGTGCTCGACACCGTCAACCTCGGCACCTACCTGGAGGAACGGCAGCGGGAGGCGGCCCATGCCGCCGCGGCGGACGGCGTCATGCTCTCCCCAGGCGCGGATTCACCGCCTACTTCCACCACCCGGACGGGGTGGCCGCCGAGTTCGCCGACGCCGGGCTGCCCGGCGCCGCCCGGTACGGCCTGGAGGGCACCTTCTGGCTGCACGGCGACGTCGAGGACTGGCTCGACGACCCGGACCGCCGGGCCCTGCTCCTGGACGCCCAGCGCTCGATGGAGTCGGAGCCCTCGCTCCTGGGCGCCAGCGGGCACCTGCTGACCGTCGCCCACCGGCCCGGCTGAGTTTCCTTACACGCCCTTGATCTCCAAAGGTCCATAGTACTAGGAGCCTAGATAAATGGAGGAAGGGTGATCGACTTCTATCTGGACGCCCGGTCCGGCGTGTCGCCGTACCTGCAGCTGGTCCAGCAGGTGCGGCACGCGCTGCGCCTGGGCCTGCTGCGCGAGGGCGACCGGCTGCCCACGGTCAAGGAGGTCGTCGCCGCGCTGGCGATCAATCCCAACACCGTGCTGAAGGCCTACCGCGAGCTGGAGCACGAGGGGCTGGCGGCGGCCCGGCCGGGGGTCGGCACGTTCGTCACCAGGACGCTGGCCGACGCCTCCCTGGCCGCGCACGGGCCGCTCCGCCAGGACCTGCGCCGCTGGCTGGCCAAGGCCCGCCTGGCCGGGCTGGACGACGAGAGCATCGAGGCGCTGTTCATGAGCACCTTCCGGGCCGCGGCGCGGCGGGACACGGCATGAGCGGCGTCCTGACCGCCCAGGGGCTGGGCAGGAGGTACGGCAGGCGCTGGGCCCTGCGCGACTGCGCGCTCGACGTGCCGGCCGGTCACGTCGTCGGGCTGGTCGGCCCCAACGGGGTCGGCAAGACCACGCTGCTGAAGCTGGCCGGCGGTCAGCTCAGGCCGTCCGAGGGCAGCATCACGGTGCTCGGCGGGAACCCGCCGGACGCGCCGGGCCAGCAGGCCAGGATCGGGTTCGTCGCCCAGGACGCCCCGGTCTACGCCGGGCTGAGCGTGGCCGACCACTTACGCCTCGGCGCGCGGCTCAACCCCGGCTGGGACGCCGCGCTCGCCGATGACCGCGTCCGGCGGCTGGGGCTCGACCCCGGGCAGCGGGCGGGCAGGTTGTCGGGCGGCCAGCGCGCCCAGCTCGCGCTCACCATGGGCCTGGCCAAGCGGCCCGAGCTGCTGCTCCTGGACGAGCCGGTCGCCGCGCTCGACCCGCTGGCCCGCCGGGAGTTCCTCCAGGGCCTGATGGAGGCCGTCGCCGAGCAGGAGCTGAGCGTGGTGCTCTCCTCCCACCTGGTCGCCGACCTCGAACGCACCTGCGACTACGTGGTCGTGCTGGTCGACTCGCGGGTGCGCGTCGCCGGCGAGGTCGAGGAGCTGCTGGCCACCCACCACCGGCTCACCGGGCCGCGCCGCGACCCCGGCCGGCTGCCCGCGGAGCAGCACGTGGTCTCCGCGCGCCACACCGACCGGCAGAGCACTCTGATCGTCCGCACGGACGCGCCGATCCACGACCCCGCCTGGACGGTCACCCCGCTCAGCCTGGAGGACCTGGTGCTGGCCTACATGGAGCGGCCGGCCGCCGCCCGTCCGCTCGCCCTGGAGGTCCAGCGATGATCTGGCTGACCTGGCGCCAGTTCCGCGCCGCCGCCGCGATGACGGCCGGGGCGCTCGCCGTGCTCGCCGCCGTCCTGGCCGTGACCGGGCCAGAGCTGGCCGGCGACTACTCCGCCGGCATCGCCGACTGCGCCGCGAACGGCGACTGCGGGCGCTTCTTCGACCGGTTCTTCGACGAGCACCAGACCTCCTTCCTGGCCGTCACGCTCGTCGTGCTGGTCCTGCCGGCCCTGGTCGGGCTCTTCTGGGGGGCGCCGCTGATCACCCGCGAGCTGGAGAGCGGCACCCACCTGCTGGTGTGGAACCAGAGCATCACCCGCAGCCGGTGGCTGGCCGTCAAGCTCGGGCTCGTCGGGCTGGCCGCGGTGGCCGCCGCCGGGCTGTGCAGCCTCGTGGTGACCTGGTGGTCCGGCCCGCTGGACAGGTCGGCCGCGCCGGGGTTCGGGCTGATGGACCCGCTGGTGTTCGGGGCGCGCGGGGTCGTCCCGATGGGGTACGCGGCCTTCGCGTTCGTCCTGGGCGTGACCGTCGGCATGCTGGTCCGCCGTACGCTGCCGGCGATGGCGATCACGCTGGCCGTCTTCGCCGCGCTCCAGATCGCCGTGCCGCTGCTGGTCAGGCCCCACCTGCTGCCGCCGGTCAGCGCGTCGTTCGAGCTCGGCCGCGACAACGTCGACGACTTCCTCGTGCCGGGCGGCGGCGGCGGCCCCGGCGCGCACGTGATGCTGGCCCCGGCGATCCCCGGCCGTCCGGGGGCGTGGGTGCTGTCCGGCGAGCTCGTGGACGGCTCCGGGCGCGTGATCGGCGACGAGGGCGCCGGGGTCCTCGTCCCGGTGTCCCTGACCTCGGGGCCCTGCGGGACGTCCGCGATGCGGGAACAGGGCGAGGGCGCCATGAGCGCGTGCCTGGCCGAGGTCAACCGGCTGGGGTACCGGCAGCGGGCGGTGTACCAGCCCTTCGAGCGCTTCTGGCCGTTCCAGTGGATCGAGACCGGGCTCTACGCCCTGCTCGCCCTCGGCCTGACGGCGTTCTGCTTCGACCGGCTCAGAAGGAGGCTGTCATGAGGGGCGGGACGCTGGCGGCGGGGCTCGTCCTGGTCCTGGCGACGGCCTGCGCCGCGCAGACGCCGCCGCGCGCCCGGCCCGGCGGCGCGTCCGCGGCCGCCCCGGCCGTGTGCGCGCCGCCGCAGGGCGGCGCTCCCCCCGGCGCGGAACAACCGACGACGATCGACGTGGTGCAGCAGGCGTACCAGTGCATTTTCGCCCGCTACTACGGCGCCGCCACCCTGGACGGCCGGACGCTGCTCACCGCCGGGTTCGCCGCCTTCGTCCGGGAACTCAACCGGGCCGGCCACGACCTGCCCGAGGCCGCGATGCCGGCGCTGACCGGCGACAGGACGGCCGACTGGGCCGCGTTCGAGGCGGCCTACCGGCGGGTCATCGACCGGCTGCCGCGCGACGACGCCCTGCGCGCCCGGCTGGCCGCCGCCACGCTGGAGGCGATCGTGGCCGCGCTCGGCGACGACCACGCCCGCTGGGAGCACGGCACACCACGCCCGCCCGGCGCCTACGACGGCGACCAGTACGGCCTGGGCCTCAGGGCCAGCGCCCGCCCGGCCGACGCCCCCGGGACGGCGCTGCCGCCGCTGTTCGTGACCGCCGTGCCCGGCGGACCGGCGCGGGCCGCCGGAGTGCGCCCCGGCGACGTCGTCGAGTCGGTCGACGGCTCGGCGCCCTTCGTCGGCACGCAGGTCACCCCGGCCGTCGTCGCCGCGCTCCACCCGCGCTACCCGCAGGCCGCCCCGGTCCGGCTGCGGCTGCTGCGTCCCGACACCGGCCGCCGCCGCACCGTGACGCTGAAGCCCCGCCTGTTCCAGCCCGATCCGGACACCCTGCCGGTCGTGGCGGCCGGCCTGCTCGCCGGGGACGTCGCCCACGTGCGGATGAGCGGCTTCGCGCCCGACTCCGCCGACCGGGTGCTGCGGGCGATCGCCCGGCTGCGGACCGGCAGGACGCTCGCCGGGGTCGTGCTGGACCTGCGCGGCAACGGCGGCGGCAGCCCCGAGGAGGTGAACCGGCTGCTGGGCGGCTTCGCGCACGGCGCGGTGACCGCCTACCAGTGCGCCGCGGACGGCTCGTGCGAGACCATGCGGACCGACGACACCGTCCCGCTGGTCGGGCTGCCGCTGGTGGTGCTGACCGACCGGGGGTGCGCCTCGGCGTGCGAGCACTTCAGCGCCGCCGTCAAGGACCTGCGGCTCGGCCGGCTGGTCGGGACGCGGACGGCCGGGGCGGTGTCGGGGCCGGCGCAGCCGTACGCGCTGGGCGACAACACCGTTCTCGCGTTCCCGTCCAGGCATCACCTGGCGCCGGGACGCGAGGTGATCGACCGGGTCGGCGTGCCGCCCGACGTGCACGTGCCGCTGACCCCGCGCGACGCCGCCGCCGGGCGCGACCCCGCCCTGGCCGCGGCGCTGAACCTGCTGCACCCCTGACGATTCCCGTGCCGACGAGGACGGACCATCTCATGAGCCATGCCGTCGTACCGAAGCCGATCACCCGCGCCGTGTCGACCCTCCTGACCGTGTCGTGCCTGCTGTCGGCGTGCGCCGCGCCCGCACCGCCGAGGGCCGCCGCCGCCCGCCCCTCGGCCACGACCGCCACGCCCGCCACGCCCGCCGCTCCCCCGGCGCTGCCCCCGCCGACCGGCGACCGGCCGGTCGGCGCCACCGTCCTGTACCTGAAGGACGCCTCCCGCGCCGACCCGTGGGCGCCCGAGGCGAAGGCCAGGGAGCTGATGGTCACCCTGTGGTACCCGGCACGGACGCGGACGGGCACCCCCGCGCCCTACATGTCGGCCAAGGAGTCCGAGCTGACGCTGAAGGGCAAGCGGGTGACCAGTGCACCCTCCGACGTGCTCAGCAAGGTGCGGACCAACGCCCGCACCGGCGCCGAGCCCGCCGGACGGGCGGGCGGCCTGCCCCTGGTGGTGCTCTCCCCTGGCTTCACGCTGCCGCGCGGCACGCTGACCGCCCTCGCCGAGGACCTGGCCTCGCACGGGTACGTCGTGGCCGGCGTCGACCACGCCTACGAGAACTACGCCACGACCTTCACGGACGGGCGGATCGCGACGTGCGTGGCCTGCGACAGCGACACCGACCCCGGTTTCGGGCCGAGGGTGACCGCGGCGCGGGCGGCCGACGTCTCCTTCGTGCTCGACCGGCTGACCGGCCCGGACCCGGCGTGGCCGGGCGCGCGGCTGATCGACCGGAAGCGGATCGCGATGGCGGGCCACTCGATCGGCGGGGCCGCGGCGGTGGAGGCCATGCTGAAGGACCGCCGGATCCGCGCCGGCCTCGACATGGACGGCACCACGTACGCCCGCATCCCCAGGGGCGGGCTGTCGCGGCCGTTCCTGTTCCTGGGGTCGGCGGGCCACCCGCCGGGCGGGCGCGACACCTCCTGGGACCGCGACTGGAAGCTGCTGTCCGGCTGGAAGCGGTGGCTGACGCTGCCCGGCGCGGACCACCAGTCCTTCACCGACGTGCCGCTGCTGGCCCGAGCGCTCGGCCTGGGCACGCCGGGCTCCCTTGACGCGGCCCGGCCCACGCAGATCGTCCGCGCGTACGTCCGGGCCTTCCTCGACCTGCACCTGCGCGGCAGGCCGCAGCCGTTGCTGGACGGGCCGTCGGCGCGCTACCCGGAGGTGCGGTTCTGCGTGCCCGGGAAGAAGGACTGCCGGTGACCGCCCGGCCGGGAGCCCGCGGTCAGGTGAGGCGGTCGAGCAGGTCGTCGAGCGTCCCGGTGAGGGCCTGCGAGCTGGCCGGGGTGAACCAGGTGGTGCGGACGCGTTCGTTGCTGCCGTTCGGGGTCTCGTGGTCGGCCGCGAGCCGCGCCAGCGAACGGCTCTCGTCGCCCAGGGCCCGCCCGAGCCCCTGGAACAGGCCGCGGACGTAGCCCTCCGCCACCTCGGGCGGCACGCCGTGCCCGGCGGCCCACGCGCTGAGCGTGGCCAGGTAGGACAGGTGGGTGGTGAGCGTGGCGGTCAGCGCGGAGAAGACGTTGAAGGCGGCCTCGTCCTCGGCCGCGAGCACGCCGCCCAGCCGTTCGAACAGGGCGTCGGTCACCGGGTGGGACGGCCAGGTCACCGTGACGGAGTCGCGGTCGCGGACGGCGGGCAGCGGGATCGCGCGCACCAGGGTGGCGCCGGTGTCCAGGAGCTTGCGCAGCTCCTCGACGGCGACGCCGGCCATCACGTTGACCACGATCGTGTCGTCGGCCACCCGCAGGCCGGCCAGCGCGTCGTGCCGGTCCGGCGGGCGCACGGCGATGACGACCAGCTCGGCGCGGTCCGCCACCTCCTGGTTGGAGGCGCACACGTGCACGTCGGCGTAGCGCTGCGACAGCTCCGCCGCCGCGCGGGCGCCCCGCGGGGAGAGGAACACCTCGGGACGCTCGCCGGGCCCCTCGCACAGGCCCGTCACGATGGCCCGGCCGATCTCGCCCACCCCGATGACCCCGATCCGCTGCACCAAGTCTTCCTCCCGATCCGTGGTCGTCCGTACTACAGCAGTCTGTACCGTTACTTCGGTTGCTGGCGGGATTCAGCGCGGAGACCTGCGTCCATAGCGTTGTCCTCATGAGCGATCCGTACAGAATTGACACATATGAGCGGGCGGCGCACAGCCCGCGGACCCGGCCGCGGCGATCGGCGTCGCGCCCCCTGCTGTGGATCATGGCGGTGGGCGGGGCCTCGGTGAACGTGGCGACCAACATCGTCCTGCGGGGCGATCTGACCGCCGTCGGGCTGGCGTCGGGCGTGGTGGGCGTGGCGGGCATCGCCGGGCTGCTGATCCTGCGCTTCGCCGGGGGCCGGTCGTGAGCGCGGTCGTGAGGCCCGTCATGGAGGCGGTCGTCACGCTGGAGCGCGTGAGCAAGACCTACGGTGACGTGGTCGCCCTCGACGACGTCTCGCTGGCCTTCCCGCGCGGCCGGTTCGTGGCCGTGATGGGGCCGTCGGGCTCGGGGAAGAGCACCCTCCTGCAGGCCGCCGCGGCCCTGGAGCCGCCGACCTCCGGCGAGATCACCATCTGCGGCGTCGAGGTCACCCGCATGTCGGAGACCCGGCGCACGGAGTGGCGCAGGAAGCACCTGGGCTACGTGTTCCAGTCCTACAACCTGCTGCCCACCGTGACCGTCGAGGACAACGTCACGTTGCCGTTGCGGATGGCCGGGGTGCGCCCGGACCGGGCCTGGCTCGGCGAGCTGGTCGACCGGATGGGCCTGCGCGACCGGATGCGGCACCTGCCCACGGAGTTGTCGGGCGGGCAGCAGCAGCGGGCGGCGATCGTCCGGGCCCTGGCCGCGCGCCCCGACGTGGTGTTCGCCGACGAGCCCACCGGCGCCCTCGACCTGCGCAGCGCCGCCCACGTGCTGGACCTGCTGCGCGAGCTGGTCGACGACCTGGGCCAGACCGTCGTCATGGTCACCCACGACCCGGCCGCCGCGGCCCGCGCGCACGACACCGTGCTCATGGCCGACGGGCGGGTCCTTGACATCCTGCCCGCCCCGACCGCCGAGGACCTGGCCGTACGGCTGGCGCGGCTGAGCGCGGAGCGGGTCGCATGATCAGGCTCGCACTTGCGCTCGCCAAGGCGGGCGGGCTGGTCGTGGTGTTCGCGGCGGTGCTGGGCGGGATGGCGCTGGTGACCGGGACCGGCGTGCTGGTGGACTCGGCCTTCCGCGCGCAGCCGCCCCTGCGGCTGTCGGGCGCGGACGTGCTCGTCTCGGCCCGGCAGAGCATCCCGCTGAAGGAGGAGCCGGACATCGCGCTGCCCGAACGCGCCAGGATCCCCGGCTCGCTGGTCGCCTCGGCGTCCGGGGTGCCGGGCGTCGCGGCCGTGGCCGGTGACGTCGCCTTCCCCGCCGCCGTCGGGTCCGGGACGGCCGGGCGGACCGCCGACCCGGCCACCGCCGGGCACGGCTGGTCGTCCCTGGCGCTGAGCGGCCGGATCACCGCCGGACGGGCGCCGCGCGCCGCCGACGAGATCGCGGTGAGCGGCGCGCGGGTCGGCGACCGGCTGCGGCTGACGGCGGCCGGCACGCCGGGCACCTACCGGGTGAGCGCCGTGGTGGACGCCCCCGGCGTGTACTTCACCGACGCCGTCGCCACCGCCCTGGCCGCCAGGACGGCGGGCCGGGCGCGGACGGTGGACCTCGTCGCGGTCCGCGCGGAGCCCGGCGTCTCCCCCGAGACGCTGGCCGCCCGGCTGAAGGCCCGCCTGGGCGACGGCTACGCGTACGCCACGGGCCTGGACCGGGCCGACGCGGAGTCGCCGGGCGCGGCGGCCGGCCGCGGGCTGCTGCTGGTCCTGCCCTCCTCGATCGGCGGGGTCAGCCTGCTGGTGGTCGGGTTCGTGGTGGGCGGCGGCCTGGCGCTGTCGGTCAACCGGCAGCGCCGCGACCTCGCCCTGCTGCGCGCGGCCGGCGCGACGCCGCGTCAGGTGCGCAGGCTGGTGACCATCCAGGCCGCGGCGGCGGCGCTGCCCGCTGTGCCGTTCGGGGCCGCGCTCGGCTACTTCCTGGCCGCCCGCTTCGGCGAGTTGCTGGCCGGGATCGGGCTGGTGCGCGCGGACCAGCCGCTGGTGTACGGGCCGCTGCCGGCCGTGGCCGCGACGCTGCTGCTGCTCGGCGTCACGCGGGTGGCCGCCTGGGCGGGGTCGTTGCGGGTCTCGCGCATGCCGGTGGTCTCCGGGCTGCCCGAGCCGCGCATGCCGTCGCCGGGGCGGACCCGGGCGGGGCTGCTGCTCATGCTCGGCGCGCTGGCGCTGTCCGTGACGCCGCTGTTCATGCGGGGCGAGGCGGGCATGATCGGTCCGGGCATCGCGTCGATCGTCGCGGTGATCGGCCTGGCGCTGGCCGGTCCGCGGCTGGTGCAGGGGGCGGCCGGGGCGGTGGCCGGTTCGCGGCTCATGACGCGGCTGCCCGGCTCGCTGTGGCTGGCGGTGCACAACTCCCACGGGTACGCGCTGCGCACCGCCGGCGCCGTGGCCGCCCTCGGCATGGTGGTCACGCTCGGCCTCAGCGTGGTGCTCAGCCAGACCACGATGGCCAAGGCGCGCGCCGACGAGGTCGCCCTGGGCCTGCGCGGCCTCGTCACGATCACCGCTCCTGACCTCGGCGGCGTCCCGCGCGACCTGCTGGCCGACGTACGTTCGCGGACGAAGGCGGCGGGCATGGCGATGACGACCGTGGTGACCGAGCCGATGCTCACCGGCGACAGCCCCGCCCTGATGGCCACGCCCGCCATGGCGCTCGGCCCGGACGCCGAGGGCCTGGTCGACCTGGACCTCGCCGACGGCGGCCTGTCCGGCCTCAAGGGCGCGGCCGTCGCGGTGGAGGAGGGCCTGGGCCGGGTCGGCGGAAGCATCAACGTGATCATGGGCGACGGCGCGCGGGTGCGGACTCGGGTGGCCGCCACCTACCGGCGCGGCCTCGGGTTCGGCCCGATCGTGGTCTCCCGCGACCTGGCCGCCGCGCACACGACGACCGGCCTGGACAGCGCGGTGCTGGCCCGTCCTGCCGACTTCGGCGACCTCGTGAGCCGCCCCGGGCTGCGCTTCGACGACCACGCCGCCGGACCGCAGGCCGCCATGGCCTCGGCCCAGACGCTGGTGAACGTGGCCGTGCTCGCCGTGCTGCTGGGGTACGTGCTGGTGTCGGTCGCCAACCGGCTGGTGGCGACGACGACCGCGCGCCGGGAGGAGTTCTCCGGGCTGCGCGCGATCGGCCTGACCCCGCGTCAGCTCAGGCGCGTGGTGCGCTGGGAGGCGCTGCTCGTGGGCGCCGGGGCGTCACTGTCGGGGCTGGTGCTGTCGGCGGTGCCGCTGGTGCTGCTGAGCGTGGGCTTCCTGGCCCGCCCGCTGCCTGCCGGGCCGTTGTGGCTGGTCCCGGCCTCTATCCTGGCAGTGATGACGATTGTGTCCCTCGCCATGGAGCTACCCGCCCGGAAGATCATGACGTGACGTGAAAGCTCTGTGGCGGTTCGTTCGGTATCACTTGATCGTGTTCGCGTCGGCCCTGGCGGCGATGGTCTCGCTGGCGCTGCTGGCCGTGGGCGTCGCGCTCGTCCCGGTGGGCGGGGCGGGGCTGGTCCTGGTGCCGCGCATGATGGCGGTGCTCCACCGGTGGACCGAGTGGCAGCGCGTGCAGGCCGGCGCGGTGCTGGGGGTCGCCGTGCCGGCGCGTCCGGCGCCGCCCGCCCGGACCGGGGTGCGCGACCAGTGGCGGCAGCTCCTCACGAGCACGCGGGCCAGGCGTGACCTGCGCTGGACGGCGCTGCACGTCGTCGTGGGCCTGCCCGCCGCGCTGGCCGCGCTCGGGGTGGCCGGGCTGCTGGTGAACCCCGTGCTGGAGGCCCCGCTGTGGTGGCTGTTCCCCGCGGACGACCCGCTGCGGCTGCTGGTGGCCCTGCCGGTCACCGGATGGGAGCAGGCGATCGGCATGGGCGTCGCGCAAATCGTGCTGGCCGCGCCGCTGGCCTGGTGGGCGCTGCCGCGGCTGGCCCGGCTGCACGCCCGCGCCTGCCTGGCCGCGCTCGCCCCCTCGGAGGCCGACCGGCTGGCCGAGCGGGTCGGCGAGCTGACCGAGAGCAGGTCGAACGTCCTCGACGCGCACGCCGCCGAGCTGCGCCGCATCGAGCGCGACCTGCACGACGGCACCCAGGCCCGGCTGGTCGCCATCGCGATGCGGCTGGCCATGGCCCGCGAGGCGCTCGACGACGACGGCGGGCCCGTCGGCCGGCTGCTGAAGGACGCGCACGAGGGCACCGAGGAGGCGATGACCGAGTTGCGGCAGGTGATCCGGACGATGTACCCGCCCGTCCTGGCCGACAGGGGGCTGGCCGGCGCGGTGGCCGCCGTGACGGCCAAGGCCGGCCTGCCCGTCGAGACGGACGTGAGCGGCCTCGGCGCCGTGCCCGCCGCGGTCGAGACGGCGGCCTACTTCATCGTGGCCGAGGCGGTCACGAACGCCACCAAGCACAGCGGCGCCGGCCACGTCACCGTACGGCTGGCGTCCGGACGCGTGCTGCGCATCGAGGTCTGCGACGACGGCAGGGGCGGCGTGGACGAGAGCCGCGGCACCGGCGTCACCGGCATCCGCAGAAGGGCCGCCGCGCTCGACGGTACCTTGTCCATCGACAGCCCTCCCGGAGGGCCCACCCGTCTTGTCGTGGAGCTGCCGTGCGCGTCGTGATCGCCGAGGACAACGTCCTGCTGTCCACGGGGCTGGAACTGCTCCTGACCAGCAAGGACATCGAGGTGGCCGCGGTCGTGCCGGACGCCGGCGCCCTGCTGGACGCCGTCACCGAGCACCGGCCCGACCTGGTGATCGCCGACGTGCGGCTGCCGCCGTCGTTCCGCGACGAGGGCATCAGGGCCGCCGTCGCCCTCCGGCGCGCCGACCCCGCCCTGCCCATCCTGGTCCTGTCCCAGTACGTCGAGCGCATCTACGCCCGCGAACTGCTGGCGCACGGCTCCGGCGGCGTCGGTTACCTGCTGAAGGACCGGGTCAGCCGGGTGAGCCAGTTCGTCGAGGACGTCCGCCGGGTGGCCGCGGGCGGCACGGTCATGGACCCCGAGGTCATCGCCCAGCTCATGGTCGGGCGGGGCCACGGCTTGGACAGCCTCACCGGCCGGGAGCGGGAGGTGTTGTCCTGGATGGCCCAGGGCCTGAGCAACACCGAGATCGGCGAGCGGCTGACGATCACCGACAACGCGGTGCACAAGCACATCGGCAGCATCTTCGCCAAGCTCGGCCTGGCCGTCTCGGACGGCGGCCACCGCCGGGTCATGGCCGTGCTCACCTTCCTCGACGACCAGTGACCCGCCTCCCCTACGCCGGGCCCAGGCGGGCGCGGACGGCCGCCTCCACGTCGGGCGGCAGGGGGCCCTTGCGGGCGGCGGCAACGTTGGCCCGCAGGTGTTCCGGCCGGGCCGAGCCGACGATCACCGAGTGCAGCTCCGGATGGCCGAGGATGAACCGGAGCAGCAGTTCGGTCACCGGCGCGCCGTCCGCCAGCTCCTCCAGGCGGGCGGCGGCGAGCCTGGCGTGGCGCTGCGCCAGCGGCCGGCGCACCGGCTCCGGCACGGCCTCCGGCGGCGGCGCGAGCGAGCGGGCCACCGCCCCGCGGGCGATCGTGCCCGCCCCGCTCGCCGCGGCGGCCCCGACGAGCCCTTCGTGGGAGCGGTCGAGCGCCGAGTAGGGCAGCAGGAACACGTCGAACGCGCCCGTCGCGATGTGCTCGGGGAGGTGCGGCAGCTCCCCCGACATGCCGGTGAAGCGGATCAGGCCCTCGTCCTGGAGTTCCCGCATCCCGGCGACGGTGTCCTCGGCCGCCATCACCGAGACGCTCGGGCTGAGGTGCACCATCAGGACGTCGAGATGGCCGGTGCGCATCCGGCGCAGGCTCCGCTCGACGGCCGCGCGCACGTTCGCCCTCGTGTAGTCGTGCGCGGGGTCGCCGTCGGCGAGGGGGCAGCCGCACTTGCCCGCCAGGACGAACTCGTCGCGGCGGTGCCCGATCCAGCGGCCGATGTGCTCCTCGGCGTCGCCGTAGTCGGGCGCGGTGTCGATGAGGTTCACCCCGGCGTCGAGGGCCTCGTTCAGCACGGCGCGGGCCGCGTCGTCGGACACCGGCGGGCCCCAGGCGCGGGGGCCGCGCAGCTCCATGGCGCCGTAGCCGAGGCGGCTCACGCGCAGGCCGGTGCGGCCCAGTGTGGTGGCAGGGAGCGTCATGTCAGTGCCTCGCGTAGTGGCCGGCGACGGCGGCGAAGGCGGCCTTGGGGTCCCAGGGCAGGCCGGGGTAGGCGGCGCCGGAGCGGTCCTCGTAGACCTTGACGACGCCGTAGCTGGCCAGGTCCAGGTCGTCGCGGGGGTCGCCGTCGGGGCGGTGCGGGTGGTCGCGCAGCGCGAAGGTGAACACGAAGGTGCTGTCCACGCCGGCGGCGTCGAAGAGCTCCAGCAGCTCCCGCACGTACGCGGCCTGCCCCTCCTCGTCGCGGACGTGCTCGCCGGTCAGCCGGAGGGGCTCGCGGGTGCCCGGGGCGTACTCGACGATCTCCAGGCCGAGCGCGCCCCGGTCGCCCGCGCCGCGGTAGGTCGCCGAGCCGAACTCGGTGATCGCGACCGGCCTGCCCTCCGCGACGAGGCCGCGCACGCCCTGCTCGAACACGTCCACGATCTCGGCCGACCGGTAGAGGTCCACGGAGACGAGGTCGAACGGCGTCCAGTCGACGCCTTCGAGCGGCACGGAGGCGTAGGTCACCCGGCCGCCGAACCGCTCGCGCACGACGGCCACCGCCCGCCCGAGGAAGTCGTTGACCCGCGTGCGCACGCCGCCGACCAGCTCGCGCACCCGGTCCGGACGGCTCAGCAGGGCGACCCGCTCGTCGATGTCGTCCCCGGGCAGGAAGCCCTTGCTCATCAGGCACAGCTCGGCGCCGGTGACGAAGACCACCTCGGCGCCGCGCCGCCTGAGCCGTTCGGCGCGCTCGGCGCAGTCGGCGAACAGCGCCAGCATCTGCTCCTCGGTCAGCTCCAGCGGATAGGGCGAGAACCAGACCTCCAGCCCGAGGTCGGCGGCGTGACTGGCGGCGATCTCCAGGCGGTCGGGGTCGCCGCCCATGACGCGGACGGCGGTGCAGTGCAGGTCGTCCCGGATGACGCGCATCTCGCGGGCCACCACGTCGGGGTCGAACCCCGGGTGGCCGATCGTCCCGTTGACGACGAACCCGGTGTCGTAGCTGATGCCTTTGGCACGCATGGGTGCTCCTTCCTGCTTTACGGTACTGACCGTACCTTAGCCTATATGAGGTACGGTCGGTACCCTCAGACCGAGGAGGGTGGCGATGGCCGAGGCAGGCGGGCGGACACGGCGGCGCGGGGTGGCGCTGGAGGAGGCGATCCTGAGCGCGGCGGCCGACGAGCTCACCGAGTCGGGCTTCGCCGGGCTGACCATGGACAAGGTCGCCGCCCGCGCCGGCACCAACAAGAACGCCATCTACCGCCGCTGGCCGGGCCGCCTGGCCCTCGGCGTCGCCGCCTACAAACGGCTGGCCACGACGGTCTCGCCGCCCGACACCGGCGAGCTGCGCGGCGACGCCCTGGAGCTGCTGCGCCGGGCCAACCGCTACTGGAGCTCGCCGTTCGGCGCGATCCTGCGCGACCTGATCGCCGCCGCGGGCGGCGCCGCCGAGCTGCTGGCCCAGCTCCAGGAGCAGTCGGACGACGCGGTGGCCGCGCCCTGGCTGGCCGTCCTCGAACGGGCGGTGGCCCGCGGCGAGGCCGCCCCCGAGTCGCTGCGCCCGAGGGTCGCCACGGTGGCCATCGTGCTGCTGCGCAACGAGTTCGTGGTGCGAGGGGCGCCCAGCGCGCCCGACGACGTCCTCGTGGAGATCGTGGACGAGGTCTTCCTGCCGCTGGTCCGGCGAGGTCAGGACGCCTGAGGCGGGCTCACCAGAGCCGGTCGATCTCCCCGGGGTGGAGCTCGACGCGCGCGTGGTGGAACGACAGCCGGTGCGCCCGGCCGTGGGGCGAGGGGAAGTCGCCCATCGTGACCTTGTCGAACCCGGGCAGGTCGCTGGGGAAGGGCGCCTGCGGGGTGCCGCCGACCAGCACCGCGCCGGGGATCGCCGACCAGCCGGCGCTCTCGTAGAAGCCCTGGAGCGGCCGGTCGCAGGTGAACAGGGCGACGTCGAAGCCCGCGTCGGCGATGGCCGCGCGCGCGGCGCCCACCAGGCGGCGGCCGTGCCCCCGGCCGCGGGCGGCCTTCCTGGTCACCACGGTGCTCAGGCCCGCGGCGCGGAACCGATGGCCGGCATGGGTGAGGGTCTTGGACAGGATGTCCAGGGCGGCCAGGACCGTGCCCTCGTCCCGCCCGTCGCCCTCGTCCCGCGCGTCGCCCTCGTCTCGCCCGTCGCGCTCGTCGAGGAGGAGCATGGTGCGGGGGGCGAGGGCGGGGTCGTGGGCGGGGCCGCCGCCGTCGGGCGCGGGGAAGTCGTGGCCGGGCCAGGCCTCCCGTTGCAGGTCGCGCACCTGGGCCAGCAGGTGCGCAGGCGCGTCCGGCTCGGAGAACGACCTGATGGGCATGGTTCCCGAGTGTGCCGCGCGACGGCTCCCCGGGCAAACGGAAGCCGGTCGGACGGGTCAGGGGCGGGTGGCGGGCGAGGGGCGGTTGTCGTCGTCCTGGCCGCCGGGCGTGGCCGCCAGGATGTCGGTCAGGACCGCCAGGATGCGTTCGGCGTCGGTGAGCAGGCTGCCGCTCAGCGCCCAACCGGCCGGGTGGGCGACCTCGCCCTTCTGGATCTCCGTCGTCATCTGGTCGTGGATGCGGCTCGCCTGCGCCTCCGCCCGGCCGAGCAGGGTGCGGGCCCTTCCGAGGTCCGGGTCGCGCCGTACGGTGGCGGTCAGGGCGTCGCCCAGCACGTCCAGGAGGTCGGCGTAGTCGCGGGCGTAGTCGGGGCTGACGTCGGTCGAGGGCCCGTCGTGGTGTTCCAGGTGGGCCAGGGCGTGCACGATCGTGTGCACGTGCGCGGCCAGCGTGGTCAGCCGGCGCAGCACCTGTTCGTGGTCCTGGGCGGCCGTGACCGGGTGGAGGCTGTGACGCAGGTTGTAACGGCGGCTCTCGGCGCCGTCGGCCACGGCGGCGGCCGCGTCGGCCAGGTGCTCGTCCAGCCGGACGGCCTGGCGTTCCCAGTCGGGCAGCGCCGAGAGGTTCCACTCGTCCCGTAAGCCCTCGGCGACGGAGGTCAGCAGCGCGGCCGTCTCGCGGGCCAGGCGGCGCACGGCCGCGTCGGGCCGGTCGCGGTACAGCGGCGGCCACAGCACGCTGTTGACCAGCGCCCCGCTCAGCGCGCCGATGGCCGTGGCCAGCACGTACGCCAGCAGATAGCGCTCCTGGGAGGCGGCGGCGAAGGAGAGCAGCAGCACGGCGGTGGTGGCGACGTCGGAGCCGTGGTTGCCCATGCGGTGCCAGCGGGCGGCGACCAGCGCGGGCGGCACGACCAGGACCAGGCTGAGCACGCCCAGGCCGAGCAGGTGCCCGATGCTGCCGGCCAGGATGACCCCGGCGCCGACCGCGGCGACCCGGCGCAGGCCGTTGGTGAGCGTGCGGTACACGGTGGCGTGCACCATGATCACCGCGGTGGCGGGGGCGATCCAGGTGGCGCCGAGCGCCAGCAGCCGGCTGGCCGTCAGCCAGGCCAGCACCGCCGCCAGCGTCGCCTTGGCGATCTGCAACGCCTGCAACCGCTGGTACGACCCCGGCTTGGCCAGCCCGGCGGCCTGCCCGCGCACGTACGACAGCTCACGCTTGACGGCCGCGGACAACCGGCCACTCCAGCCACGCCACATGACGTGACATTTACCCACATTTAGGGCAAGCCACAAGCATCTTCCCGCCGTCGGGCCCGCCCGCGCCGGCATGAGAGGATCACGGGCCATGGAGATCATCGACAGCGGCCGGTTCGAGCCCGCCCCGGACGGTTCCGCCAACTTCGCCGAGCACCTGAGCGTGCCCGCGCTCAGCTTCGGCACGTACTCCATCCCGGCCGGCGCCGTCGACGGCCAGTCGCCGCACGCCGAGGACGAGATCTACGTCGTCACCAGCGGGCGCGCCTCCTTCACCTCGGGCGGCGTCACCATCGAGGTCGGCCCCGGCACCACCCTGTTCGTCCCGGCCCGCGAGGAGCACCGCTTCCACGACGTCACCGAGGACCTGGTGACGCTGGTGTTCTTCGGGCCCGCCTACAGCGGCGTCCCCACGTCCTGACGCCCCCGGCCGTCAGGCGCGCGAACTCGTGGGCCGCGAGCGCGCCACGAGCGCGCCGCGCTGAGGAGACTGGAGGGCGGGAGCGGCCGGCCGGCCGTTCCCGTCGCGTGACCGTCGCCCACCGTTGCCGCCCGGCCCTGACGAGATGAGAGCCCTCATGACTGTCACCCCAGCCCAGCTGCGCGACCTCGCGCGCCGCGCTCAGGACCTCGCCGCCGAGGTGCGCTCGCTGTGCGACACCGAGCCCGCCGGATCCCCCGAGGGCGACCAGCTCCGGGCCGCGCGGCACGCCGCCGACTGGCTGGACCGGGGCGGCGAGGACCTGCAACGGGCGGCCGGCGACCTGGCCCGGCTGCGGGCGCAGCGCGAGCAGGTCTGCGGCATGCCGTGGGGCGTCTGCCCCGAGCACGGCAACACCCTGTCCTACCGGGCGAACATCACCGAGTGCCGGGTCTGCCACCGCACCTGGCCGCAGGACCGGGCCGGCCGGCCCTGCCAGGAGCTGGTCCGGTGGAAGGTGACCGACCAGGCCGGGACGGTGACCAGGATGTGCGACGGGCACGTGCTCGGCGCCCGCGCCGTGCTGCACGGGGCCACCTTCACCCGGCTTGATGCCGAGGGCGCCCAGGCCTGAACCTGCCCGACAGCACGGTGGCGCTGTTGATCACCGAGACGTGGCTGTAGGCCTGCGGGAAGTTGCCGACCTGCCGGTGGTGCACGGTGTCGTACTCCTCCGACAGCAGGCCGACGTCGTTGCGCAGGCCGAGCAGCCGTTCGAACAGCTCGGTGGCCCGGCGCCGGCGGCCGGTCGCGGCCAGGGCGTCGGCCAGCCAGAAGGAGCAGGCCAGGAAGGTGCCCTCGCCGCCGGGCAGGCCGTCGATCTCCTCGTCCTCGGCCTGGTAGCGCAGGACGAGACCGTCGTGGACGAGGTCGCGGGCGATCGCGTCCACGGTGCCGACGACGCGCGGGTCGTCGGGCGGCAGGAAGCCGAGGCGCGGGATGAGCAGCAGGGCCGCGTCCAGGCCGGTCGAGCCGTAGTACTGGGTGAAGGTGTTGCGTTCGGCGTCGTAGCCGTGGGCGCAGACGTCCTGGTGGATGCGTTCGCGCAGGGCGCGCCAGCGGCCGACCGGGCCGTCGCGGCCGAACGCCTCGACGGCCTGGATCATGCGGTCGGCCGCGACCCAGGCCAGCACCTTGGAGTGCACGAACTGGCGGCGCGGCCCCCGGGTCTCCCACAGCCCGTTGTCGGGCCGGTCCCAGATTCCTTCGAGGTAGTTCATCAGGGCGTTCTGGACGTCCCAGGCCTCGTCGTCGATGGCCAGGCCGGACCGGCGGGCCAGGTGCAGGCAGTCGAGGGTCTCGCCGTAGACGTCGAGCTGGAACTGGCCGGAGGCGGCGTTGCCGACGCGTACCGGCTGGGACCCCTCGTAGCCCGACAGCCAGTCGGCGGTCCATTCGGCGATGCGCCGGCCGCCCTCGACGGTGTACATGATCTGCAGGTCGGCGGGGTGCCCGGCGACGGCCCGCAGCAGCCATTCGCGCCAGGCGCGCGCCTCGGCGTCGTAGCCGGCGGTCATCATGGCCTGGAGGGTGAAGCTGGCGTCGCGCAGCCAGCAGTAGCGGTAGTCCCAGTTGCGCGGGCCGCCCAGCCGCTCGGGCAGCGAGGTGGTGGCGGCGGCGACGAGCCCGCCGGTGGGGGCGTAGGTGAGGGCCTTGAGGGTGAGCAGGCTCGTGCGGACGGCCTCGTCGTAGTCCCCCTGGTAGCCGCACCGGCGGGCCCACTCGCGCCACAGCCGTTCGGTGTCGGCCAGGGCCTCGGGCGGGTCGACGGGTTCCGGGCGCGGCAGCCACGACTGCTGCCAGGTCAGCGCGAACGGCACCCGCTGCCCCTCCCCCACCGTGAACGAGGCGGTGGTGCGGTGCCGGTCGGCGTCCGGGCACAGCTCGACGGGGGTGCGCAGCCAGGTGGCGTCGCCGCCGGCGACCGCGGCCAGCACGCCGGGCTCGTAGCGCAGCCAGGGGACGTCGTGGCCGTAGTCGAAGCGCAGCACCAGTTCCATGGTCATCTCGACCCGGCCGCGCACGCCCTCGACGATCCGCACCACGTCGGGGGCCTCGCCGCGGGGCGGCATGAAGTCCACCACCCGGACGCTGCCGCCGGGGCCGTCCCAGGTGGTCTCCAGGATGAGGGTGCCCTCGCGGTAACCGCGGGAGGTGGCCCGGCCGCCGCCGGCGGGGGCCAGCAGCCAGCGTCCGGCGGACGGGCCGTCGAGCAGCGCGGCGAAGCAGGCGGGCGAGTCGAAGCGGGGCAGGCACAACCAGTCGATCGAGCCGTCGCGGCCGACGAGCGCGGCGGTGTGCATGTCGCCGATCAGGGCGTAGTCCTCGATCCGCATCGGCGCCCGCTCCTTCCGTCAGGCCACGCGGTGGGGTTCGGCGGCGGCGGCGCGCAGCTCCAGCCCGTGGCCGGGGGCGTCGGGCCGGGGGCGGGCCAGGCCGCCGGAGGGGTCGGCGGCGCCGTCGAACAGCTCGGCCTCGATGCGCTGGTGGTCGTGGAACCATTCGACGTGGCGCAGGTTGGCGGTGCTCGCGGCGGCCGGGAGGTGCAGGTTGGGCGCGCAGTGGGCGGACACCTGCAGGTTGTGGCCCGCGGCGATCGCGGCGGCGGCGAACCAGCCGGTGTAGCCGCCGCAGCGGGTGGCGTCGGCCTGGAGGCAGTCGACGGCCTGGGCCTGGCACATGCGGGTGAAGTAGGCGGGGTCGCAGCCGTACTCGCCGGCGGTGACGTCGGGGGCGGCCCGCTCGCGGACGAGCCGCAGGCCCGGCAGGTCGTCGGAGGAGACGGGCTCCTCGAACCAGGTCACGTCGTGCTCGCGCATGCGCGCAGCCAGGCGGACGGCCTGTTTGGCGGTGTAGCCGCCGTTGGCGTCGACGTACAGCTCGGCCCGGTCGCCGATGACGCGGCGGGCCAGGGCCACGCGGTGCAGGTCGCGGTCGGGGCGGGTGCCGGACGACTCGCCGATCTTGATCTTGACGCGGCCGATGCCCCGCTCGTGGACCCAGTGGGCGAGCTGGGCGGTGGTGGCCTCGTCGTCGTAGGTGGTGAAGCCGCCCGAGCCGTACAGCGGGACCTCGGGCCGGGCGGCGCCGAACAGGCGGGTCAGCGGCAGGCCGAGCAGGCGCGCCTTGAGGTCCCACAGCGCCACGTCGGCGGCCGAGACGGCGTAGCCGGCGACGCCGGGACGGCCCGCGTTGCGCACCTGCCGGACCATCGCGGCGTGCAGGGCGGGGATGTCGGCGGCGTCCGCGCCGGTCAGGACGCCGGCCAGCAGCTCGGTGACGACCGAGGCGGCGGCGGCCGGGGCGTAGGTCCAGCCGGTGCCGGTGACGCCCGCGGCGGTCAGGGTGACGACGACCATGGTGGTGGACCGCCAGGCCAGCGTGCCGTCGCCTTCCGGCTGGTCGGTGGGGATGCGGTAGGCGGCGGCCCCGGCGTTCTCGATCGTGCTCATGACATCCCTGGCCCTACCCGGTGGCTCCCGGTGTGACGCATCGGCCCCCGTTTAAGCAACCTGAATTGCCTGTCCCGGTGCGGACGCCTAGGGTGGCTGGAATGTCAGTCAAGGAGCCCGCGGACGCGCTCGCCGCCGTGGTCGCGCTGCGCCGCCTGGCCGACCAGCTGGAGGACGCCGCCGTGGAGCAGGCGATGCGGGCGGGCTGGAGCTGGCCGCAGGTGGCCGAGGCGCTCGGCGTCACCCGCCAGGCGGTCCACAAGAAGCACGCCAAGCGGCTCATCGCGGCCGGGGTCGAGCTGAGGAGGCGGGCATGAGCGGCGCTTTCGACCGCTACCTGCACGACGTGCTGATCCGAGGGGAGGCCGAGGCGCGCGCGGAGAGCTCCCCCACGATCGAGGCCCACCACGTGCTGCTGGCCATGGCGGCGCCGCAGGACACCGCGGCGCGGGCGATCCTGGCCGAGGCCGGGCTCGACCAGGCGGGGGTGCGGGCGGCGTTGCGGCGGGAGTTCGAGCACAGCCTCGCCGCGGCCGGGGTGTCGGCCGCGGCCTTCGACCTGCGTTCGACGCCCGACCCCGAGCGGCGGCCGCAGCTCGGGGCGTCGGTCAGGCTGGCGATCGAGCGGCTGGCCGCCACCCATCGCAAGAAGGACCTGCGGCCGGTCCACGTGCTGCTCGGCGTCCTGCAGGCCGAGGTGGGCACGGTCCCGCGGGCGCTGGCCCTGGCGGGGATCGACCGCGCCGCGCTGGCCGAGCGCGCCCGCGCCGCCCTGTAGATCAGGCGCGGATCTTTTTCCTCCCGGCGATGTCGATCCGGGCCCCCGCCCTTCGTGTAGAGGGCAGAAGGAGGCATGACGACATGACCGAGACGAAGACATTGGTGACCGGGCTGTGCGTGGGCGAGTCGCCGCGCTGGCACGAGGGCAGGCTGTGGTTCTCCCACTGGGGGGTGCAGGAGATCGTCGCCGTCACCCCGGACGGCGAGCGCGAGGTGGTCGCCCGCGGCCCGAAACCCGCCGGGTTCTGCCTCGGCCGGCTGCCCGACGGCCGCCTGCTGGTGACCGGCGAGCACGAGCTGCTGCGCATGGAGCCGGACGGCACGACGTCCGTCCACGCCGACCTGGGCGAGCTGCCGGCCGGGCCGAACGAGGTCGTCGTGGACGGCCGCGGCCGGATCTACGTGAACTGCGTCGGCTTCGACTTCGGCCGGGCCGACTTCGCACCCGGCGTGATCGCCCTGGTCGGCCCCGGCGGCGAGGCCCGGGTGGTCGCCGAGGACCTGTACTTCCCCAACGGGATGGTGGTGACCCCGGACGGCTCCACGCTGATCGTCGCCGAGTCCTGGACGCGGCGGCTGACGGCGTTCGACATCGACGCGGACGGCGGGCTGTCCGGCCGCCGGGTGTGGGCGCCCATCGGCGGCGACGGCATCTGCATGGACGCCGAGGGCGCGATCTGGACCCAGGTGGACGACGAACAGGGGTCCGCCTGCGTACGGGTGCGCGAGGGCGGCGAGGTGACCGACCGGATCGAGCTCGACCGGGCCTGCTTCGCCGCCGCGCTCGGCGGCCCGGACGGCCGGACGTTGTTCATGACCGTCGCGGTGTTCCCGGGCGTCGAGCGGATGGCGGAGATGTTCGCCGGCCGGACGGGCGAGGTCAGGACGGCCGACGTGGCCGTCCCCGGGCTCGTCTGAGCCGGTGGGGGCCCGCGCCGTCAGCCGAACTCGGCCTGGAACAGGTCGGCGCAGGTCCCCAGGAAGTCGCCCCAGTCGCCGTTCACGTTGGCGACCAGGGTGTGGCCGCCCTGCCGGTCGCCCATCGCGTACGTCATCGACCCCTGGATGTAGCCGCCCCCGCCCCAGAGCGTGACGCCGGACGGGAACCGCTGGGAGTAGACGCCGAGCCCGTAGCGGGCGCCGGGCAC
Organism: Nonomuraea sp. NPDC004702; assembly: GCF_053601695.1. Lineage (NCBI taxonomy): Bacteria > Bacillati > Actinomycetota > Actinomycetes > Streptosporangiales > Streptosporangiaceae > Nonomuraea > Nonomuraea sp. NPDC004702. Next base: position 12,399 of record NZ_JBSGCE010000050.1, on the reverse strand, counting down.
CCAGCCGGCGCCCTCGGTGGGCACGGTGGTGAACATCTCCTCCTGCTGGGCGGGCGGGAGCAGCCGCCCGCCCAGCAGGGCGGCCAGGAAGCGGTGGAGGTCGGCCGTGGTCGAGACCATGCCGCCGGCGGCCCAGGCCCACGACAGGTCGGCGTCGGTCACGTCGTGGCGGACCGTCTCCTGGCCGGTCTCGTCCTGGCCGGAGTAGTGGCGGGCGTGCGGGTCGCGCAGCCCTTCGCCGGCCGCGGGCAGGTACGTCCCGGTCAGCCCCAGCGGGGCCGCGACGCGCCGGTCGATCTGCTCGGCGAGCGTCGAGCCGGACGCCGCCTCGACGATCATCCCGGCCAGGTTGTAGTTGACCTTGGAGTAGACGAACCGCTCGCCCGGCTCCCCGGCGGGCGGGGTCTCCTGGCCGGGGATCGCGTCCGGCAGGCCGCTGGTGTGGTTGAGCAGCAGCCGCAGGGTGATGCGGGCGGCGTCGGCGCCGGGGAAGTACTCCTCGACGACACCCGGCAGCCAGGTGGTCACGGGAACGTCGAGGGCCAGGTCGCCGTCGGCCGCCAGGCCCAGCACGACGGTCCCGACGAACGCCTTGGTGAAGCTGCCGATGCGGAAGTGCTCCCCGGGCCCGCGGGGGCGGCCGGTCTCCAGGTCGGCCACGCCCGCGGCGCCGAACCACGGCGGGTCGTCGCCGTCCCGGACCTCGGCCACGACGCCGGGCCCGCGGTCGCCGGCCACCAGCCGGTCGAGCACCTGTCGCAACCTCGGACGATCGGCGTGAGTCATGGACATGCTGCCTCCAGCGACACGAAAGGGATCCGCGAACGCGAGCAACCGTAGTTGACTATCCTGGACATAGTCAACCGCGGTTGCTTATCGGGGCGTGCGGCGGGCGCTGTGCGGCGGGCGGGGTCAGGCGTCGCGGCGGGCCGAGGCGATCAGGCGCATCAGCGCGGCGTGCAGGTCCTGGAGCTCGTCGAGGTCCATGCCGAGCCGGGCGACGATGGCCGGCGGGATCTTCTCCGCCTCGGCCCTGAGCTGCCGGCCGGCGGGCGTCAGGGTGACGGCCAGGGCGCGCTCGTCCTTGCTGTTGCGCTCGCGGTGGACGTAGCCCAGCGCCTCCAGCCGCTTGAGCAGCGGGGACAACGTGCCGGGGTCGAGCTGCAGGAGCTCGCCCAGCTCCTTGACCGACAGCGGCTCGTGCTGCCAGAGGGCCAGCATCACCAGGTACTGGGGGTGGGTCAGCCCGAAGGGTTGCAGGAGCGGCCGGTAGAGGCCGATCACGCTGCGCGAGGCGATGCTGAGGGCGAAGCACACCTGCCGGTCGAGCGCCAGCAGGTCTGTCGCCTCTGTCACAGGCTCCATGCGTGTACGCCTCCGATGCCGTCTGGTAACTTACTTTGTGTACAAACTAATAGCCTGCAAATCGATGCCACACAAATCGTACCCGTGGCCGGGCCGCCGAAAGAGGGACACCTCATGTTTCACCGCAAGCCGCTGGAGGAGCGCATCGCCGAGCGTCAGGCCAAGCTGCCTCCACTGAAGGAGGGCAAGCACTTCGAGCACGGCCCGGCCAAGTTCGTGTTCGTCACGCTGCTGGTCGTGGTGGTGGTCACGCACCTCGTCGGCCTGGCCATCGTCATGCACTTCGCCTGATCTGCCGGGAACATCCCGGCGGCGGCCGCCGTTACATCCCTCGTGGCCGGTGTGCCCAGTGTCCCCGGGCCTCACCTATCGCCTTCGCGGACTACCGTTCGGCTGGAGCCGCGTTGTGCACCTCGCCGAGAGGCGACACGCACACCGGTGCCCACGCGTTGAGGGCCCCCCGCCCGTCCCGGCGGGGGGCCCTCGCGCGTGTCCAGGACCGGGCGGCCCGGCTCAGGCACGCGGCCAGGGGCGGCCGGCCAGGCGTTCGATGTCGGTGTTGAAGCGCCTGAGGTAGGCGGCGAAGGCGGCGACGTCCTCCGGCGACCAGTCGGCCATCACCTTCTCCAGGCCGCGCACGTTCCGCTCGCGCTCCTCGGTGAGGCTGCGCTCGCCCTCCGCGGTGAGGCGGAACTTGCGGGCGATGCCGCCCTCGGGGTCGGGGATGCGTTCGACCAGGCCGGCGCGCAGGAGGGCCGAGGTGTGCCGGTTGAGGGTGGAGACGTCCAGGCCGAAGGCGTCGCTGAGCTGCCCGATGGACATCGGGCCCGAGCCGTGCAGCCGCCGCAGCAGGAGGTGGGCACTGCGGTCGTAGTGCCGGTGCCGGCCGAGCAACATCGTCTCGAACTCGATGAGATGTGTGGGCTTTTCCATCCCAATCCCCCCTTTCGCGAGATATGTGCACCTTACATGAATTGTGTACATAACACATGATGTGTAGCGTGCACATCCTTCGACGACGGGAGAACAACGTGGGGGGCTCCACATCCACCGCCCGCCCCGGCGGCATCGTCAGCGTGATGGCGGTGGCCGGCATCGTCGCCTCGCTCATGCAGACCCTGGTCGTGCCGCTGATCGGCGAGCTGCCGCGGCTGCTGCACAGTACCGCCTCCGACGCCTCCTGGGTGATCACCGCCACCCTGCTGGCCGGCGCGGTCGCCACGCCGGTCACCGGACGCCTCGGCGACCTGTACGGCAAGCGCCGCATGATGCTCGTCTGCACCGCGCCGCTGATCGCCGGGTCGGTGATCTGCTCGCTGGCCGGGTCGCTCGCCCCCATGATCGTCGGGCGCGGGTTACAGGGCATGGGCATGGGCCTGATCCCGCTCGGCATCAGCGCCCTGCGCGACCTGCTGCCGCCCGAACGGCTCGGCCCCTCGATCGCGCTGATGAGCTCGTCCATGGGCATCGGCGGGGCCCTCGGCCTGCCGGTCTCGGCCGCGGTCGCCGAGTACGCGAGCTGGCGGGTGCTGTTCTGGGGCTCGGCCGTGCTGAGCGTGCTGATCGCGGTGCTGGTCCGGGTGCTGGTGCCGCCCACTCCCCCGCTGCCCCGCGAGGGCGCGGCCGGGCGGCTGGACGTGCCGGGCGCGCTCGGCCTCGGCGCGGGGCTGGTGTGCCTGCTGCTGGGGGTCTCCAAGGGCGCCGACTGGGGCTGGGCGAGCGGCACCACGCTCGGGCTGCTCGGCGCGGCCGCGCTGATCCTGCCGGCATGGGCCCTGTGGGAGCTGCGCGCCGCGGAGCCGCTGGTGGACCTGCGGGTGACCGCCCGGCGGCAGGTGCTGCTGACCAACCTCGCCTCCATCATGGTCGGCTTCTCGATGTACGCCCAGGCGCTGATCGTCATGCAGGTCCTCCAGCTCCCCGCGGCCACCGGCCACGGACTGGGCCAGTCGATGCTGGCCGCCGGCCTGTGGATGGCCCCCTCCGGCCTGATGATGATGGCGGTCTCGCCGCTCGGCGCCCGGCTGTCGGCCGCGCGCGGCCCGAAGGTCACCCTGATCGCCGGGAGCCTGGTCATGGCGCTCGGCTACGGCTCCTCCATGGGCCTGCTGGGGTCGGCCTGGGGCATGCTGGTCGTCACCTGCGTGTGCAGCCTCGGCGTCGGCCTCGCCTACGGGGCGATGCCCGCTCTCATCATGGGCGCGGTGCCCCGGTCGGAGACGGCCGCGGCCAACAGCTTCAACACGCTGATGCGCTCGATCGGGACGACGGTCTCGGCGGCGGTCGTCGGCGTGATCCTGTCGCAGCTGACGATCCGGCTCGGCGCGCACACGCTGCCGTCGGAGGCCGGCTTCCGTACCGGGATGCTGGTCGGCTGCGGGGCTGCGCTGGCCGCCGCGGCCGTCACCATGGCGCTGCCCGGCCGTCGCGGCGGCCGGACGGCCGGGGACGAGGCCGCCGCGTCCGTCACGCCCGCCCGACGGTGACGTCGCGGGAGCCTCTTGGCTTCCTACACATTTGGTAGGAAAATCAGGCAATACCGGTTCTCGTCACTGGGAGGCTGACGGTGCCCTTGCCCGATTTCCTGATCGCGGGAGTGCCCAAAGCGGGGACGACGGCGCTGCACACCGCGCTGCACCCGCACCCCGACCTGTTCCTGTCGCCCATCAAGGAGCCGAAGTTCTTCCTCACCGACGGGCCACCGCCCGGACGGGGCGGACCGGGCGACGCCGAGACCTACCGGGAACACGTGTGGCGGCGCGCGGACTACGAGGCGCTGTTCGCCGCCGCGCCCCCCGGCACCCTCGCCGGCGAGTCCACCCCCTTCTACCTGTACGACCTGGACGCCCAACGCCGCATCCGGGAGACGATCCCGCACGTCCGGCTCATCGTGAGCCTGCGTGACCCGGTCGAGCGCGCCCACTCCAACTGGACCCACCTGTGGTCGGCCGGCCTGGAACCGATCGGCGACCTCGTCCGCGCCTGCGAGGCCGAGCCGGAGCGCATCGCGGCCGGCTGGGCGCACTTCTGGCACTACACCGCCCTCGGCCGGTACGGCGGGCAACTCGCCCACCTGTTCACCCTGTTCCCCCGCGACCAGGTGCTCATCTTCCGTTACCGGGACATCGTGGACCGTCCGGCCGAGACACTTGACCGCATCTGCGGCTTCCTCGGCGTGCGGCAGGGGCTGCTCACCGGCGTCCCGAGGGAGAACGTGACCGCGCACCCGGACCCCGGCGCGCGGCACGCCTTGCTGTCCACCCTGCGCCGCACCCTTCCCGCGGCCCTGTCCAGGCCGCTGGAGCGGCTGCTCCAGCGGAGCGGCCGGGCGCGCCGGCCGCTGGAGTGGGCGCAGCGGCAGCGCCTGATCCCCTACTTCGCGGCGGACGTCGAGCTGCTCCAGCAGGTCACCGGCGAGGACTTCAGCGACTGGCTGCGGCCGCGGGAACGTTCGGGCGGGCTGGTCGGCAGCCGGCCGCCCGGCCAGCGCCAGGCCAGAAACGGCCGCGCCCCCTGACCACGAGCCCCCTGAGCACGGGCCCCTGACCACGGCCTCCCTGACCACGGGCCTCTGACCACGGGCCTCTGACCGCGACGCCGACCGGGGACGGGCCGGTCAGCGGGGCGGGCGGAGTTCCGTGCGCAGGTCGTGGGCGCCGTCGGCGCGCGTGTACTCGTAGTAGAGGCGCAGGCCGCCGTCCGGGAGGTCGACGAAGGTGAGGTAGCGCAGGCCGCCGCCGTGGTGCGGCGACATCGCGGCGGGCCGGTCGCCCAGGGCGGCCAGCGCGTCGGGGTCGGCGCCCACGGCCACGCCGGTGCGCTCCTCGTAGTTCTCCTCCGCGCTGCCGCGGCCGTCGTAGAAGGCCACGACCCGGTCGCCGTCGAAGCGCACGGCGCTGATCCGGACGCCGCGGGCGTCCCACAGGCCGGGGCGGCCGGTCAGGGCGGTGCCGTGCCAGGTCCAGTCCAGGCCGTCGGTGCTGGTGGCGTAGTCGGTCACCATCCGGTCGGCCTCGTCGGGGTCGGCCAGCGGATGGCAGGAGGCCCACAGGTGCCACACGTCGCCGCACCGTACGATCACGGTGTCCTTGACCCCGGTCTTGGGGTCGCCCGGCAGCACCGTCGTGCGGGTGCGCGGGTCGAACGCGGCGGGATCGGCGGCCTCGACGACCTCCACCCGCCAGTGCTTGGTGCCGGGCGTGGCGCAGCTCAGGTACAGCCGCCAGCGTCCCTGCGGGGTGCGGACCAGTGCGGGCCGCTCCAGCGACTCGGCGTCCATCTCCTCGCGGGTGATCGTGGTCAGCGGCTCGAAACGCTCGCCGTCGGACGAGCGGGCGACGACGACCGCGTACCCGCGGCCCTCGCCGACCGGGCGGCGCAGGCGGTAGGCGAGGTAGATCAGCCCGTCCGCGGCGACGGCGCTCGGCGCCCCGGCCCAGTGGCCGTGCGCCGGGACCGGCGGCTCGACCGCCACGACGGCGCGGCCGGGATCGGGGAGCAGGGCGTTCTCGTCGATCGACATGGAACCGAGGCTAGGCCAGGACGTGGAGCCGGACATGGCTGCTTACCTCTCCTTGGGATTATCCTTATTACCTATAGACTTTATGGGGTTATGGCCGTCCGCCGCATGCCCGGCACGCCGGAAGTGCGGGCGCGTTTGCGCGGCGCCGGGCGCGCAGCGACCCCTCCGGCGGCCTGCTTCCCACGCATATGCTGGTCCGATGCCAACCCCTGAGTTCGTCCTCGCGCTGCGCGAAAAGATCGGCACCGAGCCGCTGTGGTTGTCCGGGGTGACCGCGGTCGTGCTGCACGAGGACCAGGTGCTGCTGGTCCGCCGGAGCGACACCGGCGCCTGGACGCCCGTGACCGGCATCATCGACCCGGGCGAGCAGCCGGCCGACGCCGCGTTGCGCGAGGTGGCCGAGGAGACCGGCGTACGGGCCGTCGCGGAACGGCTGGCCCTGGTGCACGTCACGCGCGAGGTCACCTACCCCAACGGCGACCGGGCCCGCTACCTCGACCTGGTGTTCCGCTGCCGCTGGCGGTCCGGCGACCCCTATCCGGCCGACGGCGAGAACAGCGAGGCCCGCTGGTTCCCCCTGCGGGAGCTGCCGGACCTGAGCGCCGACATGCGCGCCCGCCTCGACGCCGCCCTCGCCGACGCCCCGGCCGCCCGCTTCCTCACCACCGACCACTGACCGCGCACGCCCACCTCTGACTGCGGGCCCCTTCACCGCGCGCCCCTTTACTGCAGGCCCCTTCACCGCGTGGCCCTTTACTGCGGGCCCCTCAGCGCGCGCCCCCTCACCACCCTCACCGTGCGACCCCTGACTACGGGGCACTTCACCGCGCGGCCCTTGAGTGCGGGGCCCCTCGCCGCGCGCCCCCTCGCGCGCGGCTACGGGCCGCCCCGGCGTGGCGGGTGCGCTGCCCCGCGATCTATGGTGGTGGCCGGATGCGGAAGGATCGGGCCCATGGCGGGAAAGACCATCGTCCTGACCGGCGCCAGCGACGGCATCGGCCGTGCCGCGGCACGCGCCCTGCGACAGCGGGGCGACGAGGTCGTCCTCGTCGGCCGGTCGGCCGACAAGACCGCGGCACTGGCGAAGGAGCTGGCGGCCGACCACCACGTGGCCGACTTCGCGCGCCTGTCAGAGGTACGCGACCTGGCGGCCACCCTGCTCGACCGCCACCCGGCCATCGACGTGCTGGTCAACAACGCCGGGGCCATCATGGGCTCGCGCACCACCACGCCCGACGGCCACGAGGCGACCTTCCAGATCAACCACCTGGCGCCGTTCCTGCTGACCACGCTGCTGCTGCCCCGGCTGCTGGCCGCCGGCGGCACGGTCGTCACGACGTCCAGCCTGATCAACACCCGCGCCCGGCTCGACCTCGACGACCTCGACGCGGTGCGCCGCTACTCGGGCAGCCGGGCGTACGCCAACTCGAAGCTGGCCAACATCCTGTTCACCCGCGAGCTCCAGCGCCGCCACGGCGCGGACGGCCTGGCCGCGGCCTCCTTCCATCCCGGCGTGGTGGCCACCAACTTCTCCGGCGGCGGCGACAGCGCGGCGCGGCTGCTCTACCACACGCCGCTGAAGCGGTTCCTGCTCACGCCGGAGCAGGGCGCCGACACCCTGGTCTGGCTGGCCACCTCGCGACCGGGCGCCGACTGGGCCCCCGGCGGCCACTACGAGAAGCGCCGCCCTTCGGCCGTCCACCGCCTGGCGGACGACCCCGGCCTGGCACGCCGCCTGTGGGAGCGCAGCCAGGCCCTCGTCGAGCCCGCCTGACCTGTGGGATCGCAGCCAGGCTGCTCGTCGAGCTCGCCTGACCGGTCCCACGGCCCTGACCGGTCTCACGGCCGCGGGCGTGAGCGGTGGGTGGCGGAGGCCGACCCCGTCATGCCGGTGTTAGGTCGGTGGCGGCATCCTGGAGTCCCCGGAAGGAGACAGATGCCGCCACGTCCCAGACTGCCCGCACGTACGGTCCGGCTGCGCTTCACCCTCCTGTACGGCGGGCTGTTCCTGGCCTCCGGCGCGGGCCTGCTGGTCCTGGTCAACCTCGTCGGCATGCCGCTGTCGCGGACCGAGCCGGTGCCGGGCCGGCCCGGCGGCGGGCCGGCCCCGGCCGCCGCCGAGGAATACATCGCCCTGCTCCAGGCCCAGCTCGCCGACGTGCACGCCACGCAGTCGCGTCAGCTCCTGGCGGGGTCGGTGCTCGCGCTGGCCGTCATGGCCGTGGTGTCGATCGTGCTCGGCCGGGTGGTCGCGGGCCGGGTGCTGCGCCCGCTGCGCACGATCACCGCCGCCACCCGCCGCATCTCCGCCGACAACCTGCACGAACGCCTGGCCGTGCCGGGCCCGGCCGACGAGGTCAAGGACCTGGCCGACACCATCGACGGGCTGCTCGCCCGTCTGGAGGACGCCTTCGCCGCGCAGCGCCGGTTCGTCGCCGACGCCTCGCACGAGCTGCGCACCCCGCTGGCCACCATGCGGGCGCGGCTGGACGTTGCCGTGGCGAAGCCGGAGCCCGTACCAGACCAGACGCTGGCGCTGGCCGACCGGCTGCGCACCGACCTCGACCAGGTCGACCGGCTCCTGGAGGGCCTGCTCGCGCTGGCCCGCGCCCAGCACGGCAGCCTGCCCGACGCCGCCGCGATCACGCTCGGCGACCTGGTACGGCACACCCTGGACGCCCGCGCCGCCGACCTCGCGGCCCGTCGCCTCACCCTGGACGACGAGGGTGTCGCTGAGGGAGTGCGGACGCGGGGCAGCGTCGCGCTGGTCGCGCGTATGGTGCACAACCTCGTCGACAACGCGATCGTCCACAACCAGGACGGCGGCTGGATCAGGGTCGAGGCCGCGGCCGACGGCCAGTGGGCACGCCTGGTCGTGGAGTCCGGCGGGGACCGGCTCGACCCCGGACAGGTGGCGCGGCTGGCGCGGCCGTTCCAGCGGCTCGGCGCGGACCGCACCGGGTCGGCGGACGGCTCGGGACTCGGCCTGTCGATCGTCGCGGCCGTCGCGCAGGCGCACGGCGGCGGCCTCGACCTCGCGGCCCGCCCCGAGGGCGGGCTGCGCGCCACCGTGCGGCTGCCGGCATGAGGGTGCTGGTGGTGGAGGACGCGCGGGCGCTGGCCGCCGTGCTCGCCGAGGGCCTGCGCGACCAGGGCATGGCCGTCGACGTCGCCCACGACGGGCTGGAGGCGGCGGCCAAGCTCGACCTCGCCCCCTACGACGTGGTGCTGCTCGACCGCGACCTGCCGGGCATCCACGGCGACACCCTCTGCCAGATGCTCACCGACCAGGACGAACGTCCCATGGTCCTGATGCTGACCGCGGCCGGCTCGCCCGGCGACCGGGTGAGCGGGCTGACCCTGGGCGCCGACGACTACCTGGCCAAGCCCTTTCACTTCCCGGAGCTGGTGCTGCGGGTGAGGGCGCTGGCGCGCCGCCGTCCCGGCGCCCGGCCGCGCACGTTGCGCGGGGCCGGGATCGAGCTCGACCCGGTGCGGCACACCGTCACCCGGGACGGCCGTCCGCTGGAACTCTCGGTCAAGGAGTTCGCCGTGCTGGAGGCGCTGCTGCGCGCGTCGCCCGGCTTCCTGAGCACCGAGGCCCTGCTCGAACAGGTCTGGGACGAGCACGCCGACCCGTTCACCAACACCGTGACCGTCACCGTCGGCCGCCTGCGCCGCAAGCTGGGCGAACCGCCGGTGATCAGCACCCGGCCGGGCGTGGGGTACCGGATCGGGTAGCGGGTCGTCCGGCGCTCGCCGGTGATCTTCACCGGCGAGGGTGCAAGGTCAGACCAGGGGCTGATGCGCGACGGGGTTCCGTCTGCGATCGTGAGGGCGTGAGGGCGGCTGGGGGCGCACCCTGGCGGTGATCGTCCGCGCGACGGGGCCGGTCCGCCCCTGGTGAGGAGGCAGGAGGAGACGCCGTGATCAGATTCGGCTATGCCGACACCCCGTTCGGCCAGATCCATCACGCCTCGTGCGGCACGGGCGAGCCGGTGCTCCTGCTGCACCAGACCCCCCGCTCATGGGACGAATACCGCGAGGTGCTCCCCCTGCTCGGCCGCACCCGGCGAGCCATCGCCATGGACACGCTCGGCTTCGGCAACTCCGCCCGCCCGCCCGAGCACTCGATCGAGACCTACGCCGCCGGCGTGTTAGCCCTCATGGACGCCCTCGGCCTGCCGCGAGCCGCCGTGGCCGGGCACCACACGGGCGGCGTCATCGCGGTCGAGACGGCGGCGCGCGCACCCGACCGCGTCACCGCCCTGGTGCTGTCGTCCACGCCTATGGTCGACCCCGAAGGGCGGCGGCGTCGTGCGGGCCATCCCTCCATCGACGCCGTGCGCGAGCAGTCCGACGGCTCCCATCTGGGCGAGTTGTGGAGCCGGCGGGCCCCCTACTACCCGTGGCCCCTGTTGAGCCGGTTCGTCCGCGACGCGCTGACGGTCCTGCCGGAGGTGGAGCGCGGGCACGAGGCGGTGGCCGCGTACCGGATGGAGGAGCGGGTCGGGCTGGTCCGCTGTCCGGTGCTGGTCGTCGGAGCCACCGACGACCCCTTCGCCTTCCCCGAGCTCGAACGCCTGGCCGCCGCCCTTCCCCACAGCACCCAGGCCGTGGTCAAGGGCGGCGTGATCCCGCTGGAGCACCAGGCGGCGGAGTTCGCGGCGCTCGTGGCGGACTTCCTCGACGGCCAGGCCCGCGAGACCGGCTGAGGCGGCCCCTGTCAGGCGGGAGCCACCCACTCGACGAACTGGATGACGATCCCGTTGGGGTCGGTCACCTGGAACAGGCGCTCACCCCAGGGCTCCTCGCGCAGCGGCATGGTGATCGCGACGCCCGCGTCACGCAGCAGCTTCTCCTGCCCGTCCAGGCCGCCGTCCAGGGTGAAGGCCAGGATGAGGCCGGAGGCGTGCTGGTCGCGCTGCTCCGGCGGCAGGACCTCGATGCCACGGGCGAGCAGCACGATGTCCATCGCGTCGGCGCGGGTGAGCGAGGCGAACCCGTCCGCGGCGACCCGGACGGTGTAGCCCAGGTGTTCGGTGAAGAACGCCTGGGAGGCGGCGACGTCGTCAACGGTGAGCGAGACGGTGGACGTGGTGATCTGCAAGAAGGTCTCCATGAGAGATGAGAACGGCTGAACGAAACACGAGCCGCCGGTCAGGACGACCCTGCCCGACGTCGACCACGACGGCCCACGCCCCCAGCGGCCGTGGCCCGCCGTGGCCGTGGCCCGAAGCGGACGGCGTCGGCGGTGAACGTGGTCAGGGGTGAGGAGCGGTCGTCGCGGGAGGGGGATCAGTGAGCGCGGCGGCGGGGGAGGTTGCGGGTCACTTGCGGGTCCTGCCATCCCCGTGCGCCATGGTCGGCGGACGGTCTGCGGACTCCGCCGCCCGGGAGGGAAGAGCGCTGCGACTTGCGTTCACGGCCCTCCGACGCCCCGAGGTCGATCTTGAAAGCTACAGCCGGGAAGCGCTTGAGTTCCAAGCAGGTTCTCCTCTTCGTTCGTCGGTCGCAAACTTACGACGGACGTAAATATAGCCCGAGGGTTCGAGGGGTGTCAACATAAAAATACGACGAGGGTAAGATTCCTTCATGGCTCACGAGACCTCGCCCGCACCCGGCCTCCGCGAATCCAAGAAGCAGGAGACCCGGCAGCTCATCTCCGACCACGCCACCAGGCTGTTCATCGCCCAGGGGTTCGAGCAGACCACCATCGCCGAGATCGCCACCGCCGCCCGCATCGCCAAGAAGACGGTGACCAACTACTTCCCCCGCAAGGAGGACCTGGCCTTCGACCATCAGGAGGCGTTCACGTCCGCCCTGGCCGACGCCGTCGCCGCCCGCGGTCCCGGCGAGTCGGCCCTGTCCGCTCTACGACGTGCCTTCCTGGCCTCCGTCGCGGCCCAGGACCCGGTGGCGGGGTTCTCCGGACCGGAGTTCGCCCGCATGATCGCCGACAGCCCCACCCTGACGTCCTGCCTGCGCGGCCTGCACGACCAGCGCGAACAGCACCTCGCCCAGGCCCTCGCCGACGCCACCGGCACGACGGCAGACGACATCACCGTCCAGACCGCCGCCGGGCTGCTGGGAACCGTGCACCGGGTGCTGTTCCAGCGCATCCACGAGCTCACCCTGGCGGGCCTGCCCAACGACCGCATCGCCGACACGATCGCCCCCGACGCCACCCGCGCCTTCGACCTCCTCGAACCCGCCCTCTCCAACTACGCCCCCGCCTGAAGGCCCGCCTGAGCCGCAGAAGGCCGCCTCCCCAGTCCCGGTAGGCCGCCCCTGGTCTCAGGAGCCGTCTAGGCTCAGGACGGGCCGAGGCTCAATGGCTGCCTCTCAGCCTCAGGAGCCGCCCGGGTCAGGGGCAGCTGGAGGGCGGGGCCCCGGGTCGCCGGGAACCCGAGGCCCCGCCGGACTCTGGGGCGCCCGTGTTCAGAAGCGCCCACCCGATCGGAAGAGCGGCGTGGAGGGAAAGAGTGTTGGGACGGAGGGGTGGATGTCGG
>NZ_JBSGCE010000049.1:0-66266 GCF_053601695.1 Nonomuraea sp. NPDC004702 | reverse complement strand
CGGCGGCCGGGATCCCGGCCGCCGCCGCTCTATGCGGTGGAGCACGATGGATGAACTAATCAAGTACCTGCCCGACCTCGCGATGGGCTTCTGGGGGAACATCAGGATCGCGCTCGTGGCCGCGGTCGTCTCGCTCGTCCTCGGGACGGTCCTGGCCGGGATGCGCGTCTCCCCGACGCCCGTGCTGCGCGCGGTGGGCACGGTCTATGTGAACGTGGTGCGCAACACCCCCCTCACCCTGGTGCTGGCGTTCTCGGCGCTGGGCCTGAGCGACAAGCTCGGCCTCGTCTTCTCCGGCGAGCCGCGGACGAACTCCTTCTGGATCGTCTCGATGGGCCTGTCGATCTACACGTCGGCGTTCGTGTGCGAGGCGGTGCGCTCGGGCATCAACACGGTCCCGATGGGACAGGCGGAGGCGGCCCGCGCGATCGGGCTGAGCTTCATGCAGACGCTGCGGCTGATCATCCTGCCGCAGGCGTTCCGATCGGTCATCGCGCCGCTGGCCAGCGTGATGATCGCGATGATCAAGAACACGACGGTGGCGGTCGCCGGCGGGTACGCCGCCGACGTGGCCGCGGAGATGAAGCTCACGTTCGACACCACGGGGGCCTCGATCCCGATCTTCCTCGGGGTGGTCGTGGCCTTCATGCTCGTGACCATGCCGATCGGCTTCTTCTCCGGCTGGCTGGCCCGGCGTCTGGCGGTGGCACGATGAGCGCGTCCGTCCTGTTCGACGCCCCCGGCCCCCGGGCCCGGCTGCGCAACCACCTGCTGACGGCGATCAGTGTCCTGGCGGTCCTGGCCGTCGTGTACTTCGTCTACCGGGGCTTCGACGCCAAGGGCCAGTGGGACGGCAAGATCTGGCAGCCGTTCCTGACGGCCGAGGTGTGGCAGGAGTTCATCCTGCCGGGCCTGCTCGGCACGCTGGAGGCGGCGGCCGCCGCGGCGGTGCTCGCGCTGGTCTTCGGCGCGGTCTTCGGCCTGGCCAGGCTCTCCGACCACGCCTGGATCAGGGTGCCGGCGGCCGCGGTGGTGGAGATCTTCAGGTCCATCCCGCTGCTGCTGCTGATCTTCTTCATCTTCTACCTGGCCCCGGCCATCGCCGGTGGCGGCGACTACGCCTTCATCGCGGTGGTGCTGGGCCTGATGTTCTACAACGGCTCGGTGCTGGCGGAGATCGTGCGCGCGGGCGTGCACGCCATCCCCAAGGGGCAGGCCGAGGCCGCCTACGCGGTGGGCATGCGCAAGAACCAGGTGCTGCGCCTGGTGCTGCTGCCGCAGGCGGTCACGACGATGATGCCGGCGATCGTCAGCCAGCTCGTGGTGCTGCTGAAGGACACCGCGCTCGGCTACATCATCGCCTACGTCGACCTGCTCAACACCGGGTTCAAGATCCTGCCGGCCGCGTACTTCGGCTCGCTGATCCCGGCGGCGATCGTCATCGGCGTCATCTACGTGGCGCTCAACATGACGCTGAGCTACCTGGCCACCCTGCTGGAGCGGCGCAGCCGGCGCAGCAGGAAGACCTCGGCGCGGCCGATCGCCACCCCCGGCGCGGCCTCCGTCGGCGTCGCCACCGGCCAGGGCACCGAGGGCGGCGGCATGGCGCCCGACATCCCCGTGGAGTGACCTGCGGGCCCGGCGGCGGGCCGGGGTGCCCGTCCCGCCGCCGTCTCGTAAAGAAAGCCTCAGATCTTCGTCCACCCGGCACGCGGACCGGCCCTCCGGGGCCGCCGAGCCCACAGACTCCTGTGCGTGCGGATACGTGGAGTCGTGGTGGCGCTGGCCGGCACGGCCGCGTTCGCCGTACCGGTGGCGTGCGGCGGCGGCGGCGCCTACTCCGACGTCGTGGGCAAGATCAGGGGCACCGGCCAGGTCATCGTGGGGACCAAGTGGGACCAGCCGAGCCTGGGCCTGAAGGCCGGTCCCGGCGATCCCGTGGGCTTCGACGTGGACGTCGCCCGGTACGTCGTCGCCAAGCTGGCCCGCGGCCGTCCCGTGCGCATCACCTGGCGGGAGGCGCCGGCGGCGGGCCGCGAGGCGCTGCTCCAGAACGGCACCGTGGACATGGTGTTCGCCACCTACTCCATCACCGAGGCCCGCCGGCCCAAGGTGACCTTCGCCGGCCCGTACGTGCTCGTGCACCAGGACACGATGGTCCGGGCCGAGGACGCGTCCATCCGCGACGTGAACGACCTGCGGGGCAAGCGCGTGTGCCAGGTGCCGGGCTCCAACTCCTTCAAGCGGGTCGCCGACCCGCCTCCTGACGGCAAGCTCGACCTGCCCGTCGTGGCCGTGCCCGCGGCCAACTACTCCGACTGCGTGCGCAAGCTCAGCGACGACGAGCTGGACGCCGTCTCCACCGAGGACCTGACCCTGGCCGGCTTCGCCCAGCAGGCCCCCGGCCTGTTCCGGCTGCTGAACGACCCCTTCACCGACGAGCGGTACGCCATCGGCCTGAAGAAGGGCGACATCGTCACCTGCGAGGCCGCCGAGCAGGCCGTCGTCGAGATGTGGCGGGACGGGACGGCCACGCGCCTGCTGCGCAAGTGGTTCGGCGACACCGGGCTCAACCTGCCCACCTCGATGCCGCCGCAGGAGAGATGTTCTTGATCGCGCCCCACGGCCCGGGATCTTCCGGCAGGATGCGGGTATGCCTTTCTGGCCGTCCCCCATCTCCGCCCGCGACGTCGCCGCCGCCGGTCTGCGGCCCGGCTGGCCCGTCGCGCAGGGCGGCCGGGTGTGGTGGACCGAAGACCGTCCGGGCGAGGGCGGCCGCACCGCGATCGTCCGCCGCGAGGCCGACGGCACCTGCCATGACCTGCTGCCCGCCCCCTGGAGCGCGCGCACGAGGGTCCACGAGTACGGCGGGCGTCCCTATGCCGTGACGCCCGGCGGCGACGTGGTCTTCGCCGGCCTGGCCGACCAGCGCCTGTACCTTCTCGGGCAAAACGGCCAGCCGAAACCCCTCACCGCCGAAGGGTCGCGCTACGCCGACCTGAGCGTCCACGACGGCGAGGTCTGGGCGGTGCGCGAGCGCCACGACGAGCACGGCAAGATCGCCCGGTCCGTCGTGTCGATCCCGCTGGACGGCGGCGAGCCCCGGGAGCGGGCCTGCGGCCACGACTTCTACGCCTCCCCCGTCCCGTCCCCCGACGGCGCCCACCTGGCCTACGTCTGCTGGAACCACCCCCGCATGCCCTGGGACGGCACCGAGCTGCGCGTCGTCCGGCTGCGCGACGGGCAGGCCCGCACGGTGCTGGGCGGCGAGGCGGAGTCCGTCCTGTCGCCCGCCTGGAAGGACGACGCCACCCTCTACCTGGTCTCCGACCGCTCCGGCTGGTGGAACCTCTACGAGTGCGGCCTCGACGGCGCCGCGCCGCGGGCGTTGTGCCCGGCCGAGGAGGAGTTCACGCAGCCGCCGTGGCAGCTCGGCGGCGCGCCCTACGCCGTGCTCGGCGACGGGCGGCTCGCCGTCCTGCACGGGCGCGGCGACCTGCGGCTGGGCGTGCTCGACCCGGCCACGGGAGCGCTCCACGACCTCGACCTGCCCTACACCGGATGGCAGGCCGCGCTCGCGGCCGACGGCATGTCCGTGACGGGCGTCGGCCACGCCGCCCGGCTGCCGCGCTCGGTCGTGCGGGTCGACGTCGCCGCCGGGCGGGCCGAGCCCCTGGCGCGGGTCGGCGAGCGCCTGCCCGACCTGTCCGGGGTGCCCGATCCGCGGCCGGTGGTCGTGCCGGGCGAGCGGCCCGTCCACGCCTTCCTGCACCAGGTCGCCGAGGAGCCGACGCCGTTCGTGGTGTTCGTGCACGGCGGCCCGACCGCCCACGCCGACACGGCGCTCGACCTGGAGAAGGCGTTCCTGACCTCGCGCGGCATCGGCGTGCTCGACGTCAACTACGGCGGCTCCACCGGCTACGGCCGCGCCTACCGGGAGCGGCTGCGCGGCCAGTGGGGGCTGGTCGACGTCGCCGACACCGTCGCCGCCGCCCAGTGGCTGGCCGACTCCGGGCTGGCCGATCCGGCCCGGATCGCGGTGCGCGGCGGCAGCGCGGGCGGCTGGACCGTGATGGCCGCCTGCTGCCGTTCCGGCGTGTTCGCGGGCGGGGTGTCCTACTACGGCGTCAGCGCGCTCGCGCCGCTCGCCGCGCACACCCACGACTTCGAGTCCCGTTACGTCGAGTGGCTGGTCGGCGACGACCCGGCCGTCTACGCCTCCAGGGAGCCGCTCGGCCTGGTCGACGGGGTGTCCTGCCCGATGCTGCTGCTGCAGGGGCTCGACGACCCGGTGGTGCCGCCCGAGCAGTCGACGGCCTTCGCCGACGCATTGTCCGAGCGCGGCGTCCCGTGCACTTATCTCGCTTTCGACGGCGAATCCCATGGATTTCGCCGATTGGAGACGCGGGTCGCGGCCCTGGCCGCCGAGCTGGCTTTCTACCAGCAGCTATTCAGTTAATGTCGCGATCTCCAGACAATTCCCGTACTGAATCAGCATTACCGACCAGTCGCTAGTCGCAAACAGTTACGTAACCGACCTCGACAGTCTTCCTCCGGCATGGGTTGCTCGTCTCAGTAAACGTGGGGCGCGCGTCGCGGCCACGACGCGCGCCCCAGCTGTGCCAGCCAACAACACCCCCATCTCGGCACGAGGGAGGCCAGATGGCCAGCTTGCGCCATCTCAGCATCATCACGGTGGCGGCGGCAACTCTGCTCGCCACCTCCTGCGCGACGCAGAACGGAACCAGCAAATCCGCTCCGCCCCCCGCAGCGAGCCAGAGCTCCGGAAGCCCCGTCACGGGCGGCACGCTCAGGCTCGTGGGCTCGGGCGACGTCGACCATCTCGACCCGACCAGCATCTACTACGTCGTCACCATCGGGATCATGCGCGGCTACTCGCGCCAGCTGTACGCCCTCCAGGGCGTCGCGGCGGGAGCCGACACCACCAAGGGCTACGAGGTGCTGCCCGACATAGCGACCGAACTGCCCACCGAGGCGAACGGCGGCCTGAGCGCCGACAAGCTCACGTACACGATCAAGTTGCGCGACGGCGTGCAGTGGGACACCCAGCCGCCGCGGCCGGTGACGGCGGGCGACTTCGTCCGCGGGTTCAAGCGCATCTGCAACCCGGTGGCGGGCTCCGGCGCGCCCGGCTACTACACCAGCACGATCAAGGGCATGGCCGAGTACTGCGACGCCTACATCAAGGCGTTCGAGAAGGCCAAGCCCACCGCCAAGGCCCTGGCCGACTTCCAGAACGGCCACGACATCGCCGGCGTGCAGGCCAAGGACGACAAGACGGTCGTCTTCACCCTGACCCAGCCGGCCGGTGACTTCCTCAACATCCTGGCCCTGAACTTCGCCTCGGCGGCGCCGCAGGAGTACGACCAGTACGTCCCCGACGACGCCACCTTCCGCCAGCACGTGATCTCCAACGGACCGTACAAGATCACCTCGTACGTGGCCACCAAGTCGATCCGGCTGGAGAAGAACCCGGCCTGGAAGCAGGAGTCCGACCCGATCAGGCACCAGTACGTCAACGCCATCGACGTCAAGATGGGCGTCGGCGAGCCCGACGCGGTCCAGCAGCAGATCGAGGCCGGCAGCGCCGACCTGTCGTGGGACCTGCCGGTGCCGACCTCCCAGATCCCGCAGCTCAAGAGCAACGACCCCAACTTCACGATCTTCCCCGGCGCGGTGACGAACCCGTACGTGGTGTTCAACCTGCAGAGCAAGAACGCCGGCGGGGCGATGGGCAAGCTCAAGGTCCGCCAGGCCATCGAGTACGCGATCAACAAGACCGCCATCGCCAAGATCTACGGCGGCGCGGACGTCGCGACCGCGCTGCACACGGTCATCCCGCCCGGCAACATCGGCTACCAGGAGTACAACCCGTACCCGACGCCTGGTGACCAGGGCGACCCCGCCAAGTGCAAGCAACTGCTGAGCGAGGCCGGCTACCCCAACGGGCTGACCCTCATCGGCGCCTTCCGCAACGCGGGCAACCACCCGGCCAACTACCAGTCGTACGCGGCCGACCTGAAGAAGTGCGGCATCACCGTCAAGGGCCTGCCACTGCGCCAGGGCGACTACTACACCTACCTGCAGACGCCCTCGCACGCCAAGAACAGCGAATGGGACCTGTCGGCCCCCGGCTGGATCCCCGACTGGTACGGCAACAACGGCCGCGCGGTCATGCAGCCGCTGTTCCAGACCAACTGCAACGCCGGCACCAGCAACTACGGCTGCTACAGCAACCCCAAGGTGGACGACCTGATCAAGCGGGCGCTCGCCGAGACCGACCAGGCCAAGGCCGCGGCGCTGTGGCACGAGGCCGACCAGACGGTGCTGGGCGACGCGGTGATCGTGCCGCTGAACAACCAGAACACGCCGCTCTACAAGAACAAGCGGGTGCAGAACGCCCTGTACCTGCCGTCGTACCAGATCTACGACGTCACCAACCTCTGGCTGAACCCCAACACGCCTTGACGACCGGCGTCCCGCGGGCGCGCCGGCAGGCGGGCCCGCGGGACGGCCGCGAGGGAGACATATGAGCCTGCTTGAGGTAACCGACCTCCAGGTGTCCTTCCCCACCTCCGACGGCGTTGTCCAGGCGGTGCGGGGGCTGTCGTTCACCGTCGACCGCGGCCAGACGCTGGCGATCGTCGGCGAGTCCGGCAGCGGCAAGACCGTGAGCACCCAGGCGATACTCGGGCTGACCCCCGACGCCGACATCACGGGCACGGCCCTGTTCGAGGGGGTCGATCTGCTCGGACTCGACAACGAACAGCTTCGCCGCATCCGCGGCGCGGAGATCAGCGTGGTCTTCCAGGACCCGCTGACCAGCCTCCACCCGCTCTACAAGGTCGGCTGGCAGATCGAGGAGCTGATCCGCGTCCACAATCCCGGCACCCGCCGCGCCGAGGCCAGGAAACGGGCCGTCGAGCTGCTGGGCCTGGTGGGCATCCCCCGTCCCGACCGCAGGGTGGACGACTACCCCCACCAGTTCTCCGGCGGCATGCGGCAACGGGCGATGATCGCCATGTCGCTCGCGCTCAACCCCAAGCTCATCGTCGCCGACGAGCCCACCACCGCGCTGGACGCGACCGTCCAGGCGCAGATCCTGGAGCTGATCGGGCGGGTGCAGGCCGAGTTCGACATCGCGCTCGTCCTCATCACGCACGACCTCGGCGTCGTGGCCGGCATGGCCGACGAGGTGCTCGTCATGTACGCCGGGCTCGTCGTCGAGCGGGCCGACCGGCGCACGCTCTACTACCAACCGCACCACCCGTACACCAAGGGCCTGCTGGAGTCGATCCCGGGCAGCACCGGCGACCGCGGCGGACGGCTGCGGCCCATCCCCGGCTCGCCGCCGAGCCTGATCGCGATCCCGTCCGGGTGCGCCTTCCATCCGCGCTGCCCGTACGTGATGCCGGTCTGTCCCGCCGAACGGCCGCCGCTGGCCTCCATCACGGGCGCGCGCGGGCACGCCTCGGCGTGCTGGCTGCCGCACGAGGCGATCGGGCTCGGCGCGGAGGCCGAGGCGCTGCGCAAGCGGGCGGTGCTCGGCACGGCGGAGGAGGCCTGATGCTGCTCGAAGTCGAGAACCTGGTCAAACACTTCCCCATCACCAGCGGCATGCTGATCAAGCAGACGATCGGCCAGGTCAGAGCCGTCGACGGCGTCAGCCTGTCGCTGTCGCCCGGCGAGACGCTCGGCCTGGTCGGCGAGACCGGCTGCGGCAAGTCCACGCTCGCCCGGTGCATCGCGGGCCTGCATCCCATCACCTCCGGCAGCGTGCGCTTCGACGGCGCCGACATCACGAACCTGCCGCGGCGCCGGATGCGGCCCTACCGGCGCGACATCCAGGTGATCTTCCAGGACCCGTACGGCTCGCTGAACCCGCGCCGGCGGGTCGGCTCGATCATCGCCGACCCGCTCGTCATCCACCGGGTGCAGAGCGGCCAGGAGCTGCGGCGGACCGTCCAGGAGCTGATGGAACGGGTCGGGCTCAACCCCGAGCACTACAACCGGTTCCCCGCCGAGTTCTCCGGCGGGCAGCGGCAGCGCATCGGGGTCGCGCGGGCGCTCGCGCTGCGTCCCCGGCTGATCATCTGCGACGAGCCGGTGTCGGCGCTCGACGTGTCCATCCAGGCCCAGATCCTCAACCTGCTCAAGGACCTCCAGGACGACTTCGGGCTGACGTACCTGTTCATCGCCCACGACCTGTCGGTGGTGCGGCACGTCAGCGACCGGATAGCGGTCATGTACCTGGGCAAGGTGGCCGAACTGGCCACCGCTGAGGAGCTGCACGCGGCGCCCCGCCATCCGTACACGAACGCGCTGCTGTCGGCGACCGCCGTGGCCGACCCCGACGAGGCCGAACGGCGGCACCGCATCATCCTCACCGGCGACGTGCCCTCGCCGATCGACCCGCCCGCCGGCTGCCGGTTCCATCCGCGGTGCCCGAAGGCGCGCGAACGCTGCTCGGCCGAGGAGCCGCTGCTGGTGCCCCAGGAGCACCTGGTGGCCTGTCACTACCCCGTCGAGGCGGGCGAGGACCTGACCGCCGGGAGGACCGCATGACTCTCACGGAGATCCGTCCGGACGTCGTCACCGACCGCACGATCGCCGGACGCAGCCCCTGGCAGCTCGCCTGGGCGCGGATCAGGTCCGACCGGGTGGCCCTGATCTCGGGCATCGTCGTCGTGCTGCTGTGCCTGCTCGCCCTGGCCGCGCCGCTCATCTCGGCGTGGAACGGCCACGACCCCGACGAGCAGTTCCGCGACACCGGCATCACCGACCAGGGCCTGCCCGTCGGGCCCAACGGCGAGTTCTGGTTCGGCACCGACCGCCTCGGCCGCGACCTGTTCATCAGGGTCCTGTACGGCGCGCGCGTCTCGCTGCTCGTCGGCGTGGTCGCGACCGGCGTGGCGGCGCTGATCGGGGTCGTCATCGGGCTGCTGGCCGGGTACTACGGCGGCGTCATCGACACCATCCTGTCCCGGCTCATGGACGTGGTCCTGTCGTTCCCGTACCTGATCTTCGCGATCGCGGTGGTGTCCATCGCCGGGCCCTCGCTGACCGCGACGATCGGGGTGATCTCGTTCTACTCCTGGGCGGCGATCGCCCGCGTGGTGCGCGGCCAGACCTTGTCGCTCAAGGAACGCGAGTACGTGGAGGCGGCCCGGTCCATGGGCGCCGGCGACGCGCGGATCATGTTCGTGGACATCCTGCCGAACCTGCTGGCCCCCGTCATCGTGCTCACCACGCTGCTGGTGCCGGCCGCGATCGTGTTCGAGTCCACCTTGTCCTATCTGGGGCTCGGGATCGTTCCCCCCACCCCGTCGTGGGGGAACCTGCTGAGCGAGGCCCAAGGGTTCTACCGGGTGGCGTACTGGTATCTGGGCTTCCCTGCGGCCTCGCTGCTGATCACGACGCTGGCGTTCAACCTGGTGGGCGACGGGATCAGGGACGCCATCGATCCCCGGATGGAACGGCTGTTCAGCCGCCGGCGACGGCGGAACCGGCGCGCGGCCTCAGCTCCGGCGTCCGCTCCGGCCTCCGCGCCCGCCGTCGGCGGGTCCGATGCCGCTGCTGGGGGGTCCGATGCCGCTGCTTCGTGACCGGGGTGGGATGCCGGGATTGTTTCAGGAGGTGGAGGGCTGATGTTGCGACGGTTCCTGCTGCGGCGGACGCTGCTCGGGGTGCTGGTGTTGTGGCTGGTCTCCCTGGGCACGTTCTTCCTGTTCTTCGTCGCCCCCGGCGACCCCGCCCGTACGCTGGCCGGCCGCCAGGCCACCCCCGAGCAGGTCGACCTGATCCGGCACAACCTCGGCCTCGACCGTCCCACCATCGTCCAGTACTTCGACTACCTGGGCCGGCTCCTGCACGGCGACCTCGGCCAGTCGTACTTCTCGGGCGAATCGGTGGGCAAGCTGCTGGCCCAGGACTTCCCGCCGACGTTCTCGCTGGTGCTCGGCGGCGCCGTCCTGTGGCTCTGCGTCGGCGTCGGCGCCGGCGTGCTCAGCGCCACCCGCGTACGCTCGTTCCTCGACCGCGCCCTGACCACGCTGGCCCTGGCCGGGGTCTCGATGCCGACGTTCGTCGTCGGCCTGCTGCTGCTGTATTTCTTCTTCTTCCAGCTCACCATGGCGGGCGCCCCGATCCTGCCGCCCGACTCCTACGTGCCCTTCTCCGAGAACCCCGGCGAATGGGCCCGGCACCTGATCCTGCCGTGGATCACGTTGGCCATGGTCCAGGCGGCCTCGTACGCCCGGCTCACCCGGGGCTCCATGCTGGACGTCCTGGGCGAGGACTACATCCGTACGGCCCGCGCCAAGGGCGTGCCCGAGGGCCGCGTCATCTACCGGCACGGCCTGCGGGCCGCGCTGACCCCCGTGGTGACCCAGCTCGGCGTGGACATCGGCACGCTGATCGGCGGTCTGGTGGTGACGGAGTCGGTCTTCGGGCTCGGCGGCATCGGGCAGGCGGTGGTGCAGGCGTTCATCAGCGGGGACCTGCCGGTGATCATGGGCGTCGTCATCCTGGCCACCACCGCCGTGGTGGTGGCGAACCTGATCGTGGACATCGCCTACGGGCTCCTGGACCCCCGGATCCGTCTGGCCTGACGATGCGAGCGACGCCTCCCGGCGGGCGCACCACGCGCGCCCGCCGACGCGCCACCCTCTCGCCCGTCAGCAGGCTCCGACCCGGCCCTGATCCGCCCCCTGGACGGTCCCCCTACCCCGCGCTCCCCGGAATGAGCGCTCTGCTGAAACCAGCGGGCGCCTGGAACCAGCGAGCTCTGGAATGGGCGGGATCCTCGGAACGAGCGGGGCTGCCTGGGACCGGCGGGTGGTCTCCTCGGGGTCAGCGGGCGAACTCGGTGGCGCGGGACTCGCGCACCACCGTGATCCGGATCTGCCCCGGATACGTCAGCTCCTCCTCGACCTGCTTGGCCACGTCCCGGGCGATCACCTGCGCCTGGATGTCGTCGATCGCGTCCGGCTTGACCATGACGCGAATCTCCCGCCCGGCCTGCATGGCGAACACCTTCTCCACGCCCTCGTACGACTGCGCGATCTCCTCCAGCCGCTCCAGCCGCTTGACGTACGCCTCCAGCGACTCCCTGCGCGCCCCCGGACGGCTGCCGCTGATGGCGTCGGCCGCCTGCGTGAGCACCGCCTCGACCGTACGCACCTCGACCTCGTTGTGGTGCGCCTCGATGGCGTGCACCACGTCCTCCTGTTCGCCGTACCGGCGGGCGATCTCGGCGCCGATCAGCGCGTGACTGCCCTCGACCTCGTGCGTGAGGGCTTTGCCGATGTCGTGCAGCAGCGCGCACCGCTTCATGAGCTGCTGGTTCATCTTCAGCTCGGCCGCCATGATCCCGGCGATGTGCGCGGACTCGATGAGGTGCTTGAGCACGTTCTGACCGTAGGAGGTGCGGTATCGAAGCTGCCCGAGCAGCAGTGTCAGCTCGGGATGCATGTCCGTGATGCCCAGCTCGACCAGCGCGTCCTCGCCGGCCCGCGCGCAGAGGTCCTGGACCTCCTGGCGGCTGCGGTCGTGCGCCTCCTCGATGCGCTGCGGATGGATGCGCCCGTCCAGCACCAGCTTCTCCAGCGTGAGCCGCGCCGTCTCCCTGCGCACCGGGTCGAAACACGACAACAACACCGCCTCCGGCGTGTCGTCGATGATCAGGTTCACGCCGGTGGTCGACTCGAACGCCCGGATGTTGCGTCCCTCGCGCCCGATGATCCGGCCCTTCATCTCGTCGCCGGGCAGGTGCAGCACGCTGACGACCGACTCCGCCGTCTGCTCGGCCGCCACCCGCTGGACCGCCAGCGTCACGATCTTGGTGGCCCGCTTCTCGCCCTCCTTGCGGGCCTCGCCCTCGATCTCCCTGATGATCAGCGCCGCCTCGCGCTTGGCCTGGTTCTCGATCTCCTTGACCAGCTCGGACTTGGCCTGCTCGCCCGTCAGCCCGGCGACCCGTTCCAGGATCACCCGCCGCTCGTCCTCGACCTGGAGCAGTTCCTCGCGCCGGTCGGCCAGCTCGACCTCGGTCTCGGCCAGCTTCCTGTCCCGCTCGGACTGCCGCCTGGCCTCCTCGTCGAGCCGCTGCTCGCGCTCGGCCAGCCTGGCCTCCCTGCGTTCGAGATCGGTCCGGAGCTCCTTGAGCTCGGACTTCAGGATCCGGCTCTCCTCCTCGACCTCCCGCCGCATCTGCGCGGCGCTCTCGACGGCGCTCTCCGACCTGCGCAGGAGCTCCTCGGCGTCGCTCTCCGCCTTGGCGCGGATCTCCCTGGCCCGCTCCCGCGCCTCCTCAAGCTCCGTGTGTACGGCCTCCACCTGCTCAGGGCTCGGCTCGGACTTCCGGGGCAAACCGCTAGAGGTACGGCGTATGACGACGAGCAGCGCCACGATCATCCCGAACGCGAGCACGAGCACGGCCACCATCAGCACCACGACAAGCGGCTGCATGCGCGCCCCGCCCTCCTCGCGTCGTCAACACCTCATAACGCGGACCCAAAACGGGAGGGGTCACGTGCGCGCCGCGGAAAGCCCGGTCGGCGTCGTCTCCAGGACCGATGTCAGGCCAAGGCGGACCGGGCATCGGCCCCCATAGCCGACACCTCGCCTGCCTCGATCAACCGAGCTCGTTCGTCCGTCGTTCACCGGTATGGCAATCCGCGCTGCGCGGAGTAACTCCTCACTGCCGTCGAGGTTATGCGTCGAACAGGTCACGAGCAAGCAAACGCGTCCTCAAGCGTGTCTTACGGGCCCGCATCTCCCCAATCAACCACATAACCCACGATCACCCCCATTTGTCCCCCACTCGCACCTCTCCAACCCCCATTGCCCAGACAAAGCCCACGACCCGCACCCAGCGACCACCGGCCGTGAAACCGTAGGCCTCCGACGGGCACCCCCAGCCCTACGTCCCCCGTCGCCCGCGAGAAACTCTTCGAACGCCCGACGCCCGGCTCGCCCGCCCCAAAAGGAGCACACGGTGAACAACCTCATCGACAAGATCGCCTGGATCCACCTGGACAACAACAAGATCCTCAGCACCCGCTCACGAGGCAAGAACGCCTACTACCTCCCCGGCGGCAAACGCGAGCCCGGCGAAACCGACCTCGACACGCTGATCCGCGAGATCGACGAGGAACTCTCCATCACCATCATCCCGGCCACCGCCACCCACCTGGGCACCTTCCACGCCCAGGCACACGGCCACCCCGACGGCGTCACCGTACGGATGACCTGCTACACCGCCGAGCACCACGGAGTCCCGACAGCCGGCAACGAGATCGAAGAAATCACCTGGCTCACCTACGCCGACCGCAACCGCGTATCCCCGGTCGACCAACTCATCTTCGACCACCTCCACCAAGCCAACCAACTCGCCTAGCCCACCCGGGTCTCCTCAAGCTCTGAACTCGGTGGCAGACCGACGGCCCCCTTCGGCTTCCCTGAAGTCCGAACCGGCGACAGACCTCCAGGCCGTCTCCCAAGCCCCGAGCGGGAGCGGGGTCCAGCCCCGGAGGCAGACCCCCAGCCCCCTCATCTCTCTGAGCCCTGAGCGTGACAGCCTTTGGACCTGGTGGCGGGGCAGGTGGAGGACCCTGGTGGATCAGGAGAAGTCGTCCTCCAGGTCGATGCCCTCCTGTTCGAGAGCCTCCCGGATCACCCGGTACGCCAGCCCCGACGAGTACCCCTTGCGGGCGAGCATGCCGGCCAGACGCCGCGTACGGGTCTGCGAGTCGAGAGATCGGGTGGAGGCGAGCTTACGGTCCACCAGCCGGCGGGCCGTCTCGGCCTCCTGGTCGGAGTCCAGGCGCTCCACGGCTTCCTTCACGGTCTCGGTGTCCACACCCCGATGGCGCAACTCGGCCGCGAGCGCACGCTTGGCGAGGCCCCGACCGTGGTGCCGGGAATCGACCCATGCCTCCGCGAACGCCTCGTCATTGATCAGCCCGAGCTCGACAAACCGATCAAGCACCTTTCCGGCAGCCTCATCCGGTACGTCCCGCTTACGAAGGGCCTCGGCGAGCTGCGCCCGCGTCTTGGGAGCCATGGTGAGCAGCCGAAGACAGATCGCCCGCGCAACGGACTCCGGGTCCGCCGCGGGCGCCGCCGCAGCGGAACTGCCGACGTCCGGCCCATCAGGCAACGGCCCGCCATGCGATGACCCGCCATGCGATGACCCGTCGTGCAGCGGCCCATCGCGCATTGGCCCGTCAGACGGCGACCCGTCGGACGGCGGGCCGCCACGGCCGGTCGCGCCTCTCCCGAAGCGTCCGCTCCCCCTGCCGCTCCCTCGTCCAGCGCCCCGGCCGCCTGTCCGGCGCCCCTTGCCTGAACGCTTCTTCCCACCCGCGTCCTGCTCATCGCCAAACCAGCTGCTTCCGGCCAGCACCTCAGAATGCCACTCATCGGCGCCGCGCTTCACCTCGGAGGAAGCCTCGCCCTCCGGGCTTCCGCCAACGCCGCCGGGCTCGTACGGATCTTCCCGTTCCCGCAGGCGCTCCTCAGTGACACTGTCGTCATCCTGACCACTCAGCCCAGCCGTCCGCGCCCCGGAGCTTTCCTCACTCTCCTGATCTCCGTGCCCGCTCGCACGCCGCGGAGCAACGCCGGCAGCATCCTCGCCATCATGGCCACTCGGCTCATCCGAAGGGCTTCCAGAGAAAACCTCGCCGTCCTGAGCCCGCCGCCTGCTCGTACGCCGCCCAGCATCCCCGGCAACGCCTTCGCCGTCATGATCGCCCAGCTCGTCCGGGGAGCTTCCGGCGAATCCCTCGTCGATCTGGGCCTTCTTCTTACGCCTTTCGGAACTGCCCTTACGGGCCGGTTCGGTGCGGCCGTCTTCGGCAAGCAAGTCCGGGACACCGCTGTGGTCGGCAGGAGTCTTACGCTCGCCCGGCCAGACGAAGATCGGCGCGTCGGCGCCCTCGTCCGAGCGCCCTCGGGATCCCCGTCCCCGGGCCCGGCCGCCGGTCCGGCCACTGCCTCGCCCACCAGCTCGGCCGCGATCAGACGGGCTGCCGTCGGGGGCGGCTTCGTCGTCCTGGGCGCTGGGGGCGGCCGAGTGGAGCCGGCCGGGAGAGGGCCGGTCAGCCGGCTCTCCATGCTCAGCGCCCGGCCACGTCATGAACACCTCACTACGCGGCCTGAACCCGAAACCCGCTTCACCGCTCAGCGCAACATCGGCCTCACCGCCCGGCGCGACGCCAGCCCCTTCGCCCAGCCCAACATCGGCGTCGCCTTCCGGCACAACGCCCGCCCTTCTGCGCGGCCCAACGTCAGCCTCATCGCTCGGGACGACGGGCGCCCCTTCGCTGAGCCCGACCGCAGCCTTATTGCTCAGGCTCCCGTCGGCTTCGCGAGTCGAGTCCGTATCTCCCTCGTCGGCCTGGGAGCGGGGGTCGCCCGGCCAGTGGAAGGTCGGCGCGGTCATCTCCCGGCCGGGGCCCCACGCCGGGGGCACGACAACGGCCTGCCCGCCCGCACCCCAGCCTGACACGCCCTCGTCGTCCACCTGCGCAGAGACGACCACGTCGTCCACGTCCGCAGAGATGACCACGTCGTCCACGTCCGCAGAGACGATCACGTCGTCCGTATCGTCGCGAACCACCACGTCGTCCGCTTCATGGTGAACGACCGCAGCGTCCGCCTGGTCGTGGACGGCCATGCCCTCCATGCCGGCGGCCCCGGCGGGATCGGCGGCGTCGGCCAGCCCGTCGTGGGGAGCCGGGTCATCTGCCCTGGTGTGGGTGGTCGGCGAGTGGTCGTCGTCGGGGGTGGTCGGCTCGGAGGCGGCGGCTCGGAGGCGGGCGCGTTGTTCGTGCCATTCGTCTACCGACGGCCAGCCGTCCGCGGCCGACCGGGCCAGGTCGGCGCCACGTGAGCCCCTGCCCGAGGCCGGACGGCCGGTAGCCCGCCGGGTCACCGGCTCGGGGGTGACGGCCCCGGACACCGACTCGGCCGGGGTGGCCCAGGTCGGCGGCTCGGGGGTGGTGGACGTGGACGTCGGGTCGGAGGGGGTGGCCCGGGAGCCGCGGGGTCCGCGCTTTCTGCGCTCCCCCGAGGCGGGGAGGTCGGGCCATGCGCCCCAGTCCTGGGAACGGGGCGCCTGCGACGGATCCCTGTCACTCATGCGCCGACCGATCAGACGTCACCCGGCTTGGGGGTGGACTTCGAGCCACGACCCGAGGGCGCGGCGGCGGGAGCCGGGACGGCGGCGGCGGGCTCGGCGGGCGTGTCGAGCTTCGGACCGACCCCGAGCTTGTCCTTGATCTTCTTCTCGATCTCGTTGGCCATGTCGGGGTGGTTCTTCAGGAAGTTACGCGCGTTCTCCTTGCCCTGGCCCAGCTGGTCGCCCTCGTACGTGTACCAGGCGCCCGACTTGCGGACGAAGCCGTGCTCGACGCCCATGTCGATGAGGCCGCCCTCGCGGGAGATGCCCACGCCGTAGAGGATGTCGAAGTCGGCGACGCGGAAGGGCGGGGCCATCTTGTTCTTGACGACCTTGACCCGGGTGCGGTTGCCGACCGCCTCCGTGCCGTCCTTCAGGGTCTCGATGCGGCGGATGTCCATGCGGACGGAGGCGTAGAACTTGAGCGCCTTACCACCGGTCGTGGTCTCGGGGCTGCCGAACATGACGCCGATCTTCTCGCGGAGCTGGTTGATGAAGATCGCGGTGGTGCCGGTGCTGTTGAGCGCGCCGGCGACCTTGCGCAGGGCCTGGGACATGAGGCGGGCCTGGAGGCCGACGTGGCTGTCGCCCATCTCGCCCTCGATCTCGGCCTTGGGCACCAGGGCGGCCACCGAGTCGATGACGATGATGTCCACCGCGCCGGACCTGATCAGCATGTCGGCGATCTCGAGCGCCTGCTCACCGGTGTCGGGCTGGGAGACCAGCAGAGCGTCGGTGTCGACGCCCAGCTTCTTGGCGTATTCGGGGTCAAGGGCGTGTTCGGCGTCGATGAACGCCGCGATGCCGCCGGCCCGCTGGGCGTTGGCCACCGCGTGCAGGGCGACCGTGGTCTTGCCCGAGGACTCGGGGCCGTAGATCTCGACGATGCGCCCACGCGGGAGGCCGCCGATGCCGAGGGCCACGTCAAGGGAGATCGACCCGGTGGGGATCACCTCGATGGGGGCTCGGGCGTCGTCGCCCAGTCGCATGACGGAGCCCTTGCCGAACTGCCGCTCGATCTGAGCGAGCGCGGTCTCGAGGGCCTTCTCGCGGTCGTTGATAGCCATGGGAGCTCCCTCTGGAGGGTCGTGGTCCGATCAGTCGAGTGAAAGCTACGGCCTGCCACCGACATTTTCTGAGACGGTCGGGGAAGGCGTGGCCGGGTTCGGCAGGTTCATCGTAGCCGAACGGCTGTTCGATCACATCACGAACACGCTGCTGGGATGCATGCGGCGTGTTCAGAGGAGGGCGAGGCCGATGCTCGGACGTCGCTCGCGTTCATGGTGGTTGCCGGCCGATTGGCCGTGGGGTCTGCCCGGGGGGTCGCGGCCGTGGGATCGGGCGCGGCGGGCGGAGGTGATGGGGTGCCCTCGCATGGGCGACTGCCTGGGTCCGGGTCCGACGAACGCCTGTCCCTCGCGGACGAGCGGCATCTGACCCGCCCGGGAAAACGCGGCTCCGGCCCGTCCCGGAGAACACGAATCCGGCCCGTCCCGGAGAGCGCGGACCTGAGCCGTCCCGAAGGATGCGGATCGCCGCGTGGGGAGATGTCCACGGACGCTCTCCCCACCGGCGCGGAGAGCGCGGGCACCGGGGCCAGGGGGGCACCGGGGACACATGAGGCGAGGGCGTTCGCGATCTCCCGCGCGGGTTGCCGCCGACGTGTTGTCATACGCCGTGAGCTGGGGAGACTCCCATGCAGGGGATTGGCTGGGAGGCGGCGAAGTGGCGAGTGGCTACACCGGGGAACGACGCACCCTTCTGGAGGCGCTCGCCGAGTTGCTGCCCCATCGGGGGCTGGTCAGCCGCATGGTCGGCGGTGACGATCCGGTGCTGTGGGTGTGGCATCCGCGCACGCGCCGCCAGACGATCATCTTCGCCACCCCCTCCAGCGGGGGCTGGACGTTGTTGTGGTCGCCGGGCGGCCAGGGCAGCGCGGACGACCTGGAGGCCACGGCGGACGCGCTCCGCCGGACGCTGGGCTCGACGTAGCCCGGCCGGGACGTCCCCGACCTGGGGGTTCAGCGTAGCCCGGGCGAGACGTCCTCCACCTGGCACACGGCCCGCCACACGGTCTTGGCGCTCTCGCCGTCGGCCAGCGCCTGGATGACGGTACGGCCGCCCAGCGGGGCGATCACGTAGTCGCGGGCCCACGACTCGGCATAGGTCTCGCCGAAATGGACGTTCATCCGTCTCCAGAACTCGGTCAGGCGCATGGACCAAGTATGGAATCGCGTCAGGTGTGGGTAAGACATCCGCATGCCAAAGACCCCCAAGTCTTCACCCCCGAAGACCGCCAGGACCAAGGCCAACAGAGTGCGGCGCCGCCGGCTGTTACTCGCGATGCGGCAGGCCGTCCAGAAGGAGAAGGGACAGCGATCGGAGCGGCACGCGGGAATCAGGCAGGAGCCGCGTGCGGGCATGCCGCGTACGCGCAGGGCGTCACGGCGCTGAGCCGGGACGAACCGTCACAGAACTCGCGCACCGTACATCTCACCGAGATGGTCGGCGAGCAGCTCCAGGCGGGCGCCGTCGGGGTCCTTGAAGTAGATGGAGGCGCCGCTCTCGATCTGGTGCGGCACGCCGGCCATCTCCAGCTTGCCGCGCAGCCGCTCCCAGGTGGCGGGGTCGACGGAGATCGCCACGTGGTGCAACCCGCCGAGCACCTCCTGGTACGGGCCGAGGTCGAGCCCCGGGAAGTCGAAGAACGCGAGCAGGTTGCCGTTGCCGATGTCGAAGAAGAAGTGGCTCGAACCCTTGTAGTCGCGGTTCTCGATGATCTCCGTCAGCGGGAACTCCAGCAGTTCCTGGTAGAACTTGATGGTCCGTTCCACATCGGACGACAACATGGCCACGTGGTGCAGGCCACGGGCGCTGCTCGACGGCCGGTGCGGTAAGGCGTACTGGCTTCTCAACTGTGCGCGTCGGGTCTCGACGGCGGCATAATCAATGGTCACGGTCGCTGTATGTCCGCCTTGCCCCCCACTCAATCACCCGGCGCCGCTCGAATGCGTTTTCTGTCGGTGGCGCGAGGCAGTATGTGCTGGTGAGCTCGCTAGACCACTTCACCCAGGTGACCAGGCAATGGTTCGCCGGCGCCTTCCAGGCGCCCACGGCGGCCCAGGAGGGCGCGTGGGAGTCGATCGCGCGCGGCGACAACACGCTGGTCGTCGCCCCCACGGGGTCGGGCAAGACGCTGGCGGCGTTCCTGTGGTCGCTCGACCGGCTCGCGGCGCGGGCGGCCGATCAGGCACCGGGCGAAGGTGCCGCGAAGGGGCGCAAGCCGGGCACCCGCGTGCTCTACGTGTCGCCGCTCAAGGCGCTGGCCGTCGACGTCGAGCGCAACCTGCGCGCGCCGCTGGCCGGGCTCAGGCAGACGGCGCGCCGGCTCGGGCTGCCCGTCCCGGAGATCTCGGTGGCGATCCGCTCCGGCGACACCCCGGCCGAGGAGCGCAGGCGGTTCGCCGCCAAGCCGTCCGACATCCTGATCACCACTCCCGAGTCGCTGTTCCTACTGCTCACCAGCCAGGCGCGCGACGCGCTGCGCGACGTCGAGACGGTGATCGTCGACGAGGTGCACGCGGTCGCGGCCACCAAGCGCGGCGCCCATCTGGCGCTCAGCCTGGAGCGGCTCGACGCGCTGCTGGAGCGTCCGGCCCAGCGGGTGGGGCTGTCGGCGACCGTGCGGCCGGTGAGCGAGGTGGCGGCCTTCCTCGGCGGCACGCGTCCGGCGACGGTGGTGCAGCCGCCGTCCGACAAGCGCATCGAGATCGAGGTCGTCGTCCCGGTCGAGGACATGACGGAGATGGCGGGGGCGCCCGATCCCGAGCAGGTCGAGCCGTCGTCCGGCCGGTCGATCTGGCCTCATGTGGAAGACCGCCTGTTCGACCTGATCGAGTCCCACAGCTCGACGATCGTGTTCGCCAACTCCAGGCGGCTGGCCGAGCGGCTGTGCACCCGGCTCAACGAGCTGGCCTACACGCGGCGGCAGGGGCCGGAGGCGATCGACCTGTCGATCTGGGAGACGCCGCCGCAGGACGACCAGGAGCCCCCGCCGTCCAGGCGCATGCCCGCCGAGACGATGGCGCAGGCGGGGGCGAGCAAGGGCGTGGTGAGCGAGATCGTCCGGGCCCACCACGGCTCGGTGTCGAAGGAGGAGCGGGCCCAGATCGAGGAGGCGCTCAAGTCGGGGCGGCTGCCCGCCGTGGTCGCCACCTCCAGCCTGGAGCTGGGCATCGACATGGGCGCGGTCGACCTGGTGGCGTGCGTGGAGGCCCCGCCGAGCGTGGCCAGCGGGCTGCAGCGCATCGGCCGGGCCGGCCACCAGGTGGGCGCGGTCTCCCGAGGGGTGATCTTCCCCAAGTACCGGGGCGACCTCGTCCAGACGGCCGTGGTGGCCGAGCGCATGCGCGGCGGGCAGATCGAGGAGTTGCGCTACCCGCGTAACCCGCTCGACGTGCTGGCCCAGCAGATCGTGGCCATGACCGCGCTCGACGAGTGGACCGTCGACGAGCTGGAGACCGTGGTCAAGCGGGCCGCCCCCTACGCCACCCTGCCGCGCAGCGCGCTGGAGGCGACGCTCGACATGCTGGCCGGCCGCTACCCGAGCGAGGAGTTCGCCGAGCTGCGGCCGCGCATCGTCTGGGACCGCGTCACCGGCGCCCTCCAGGGGCGGCCCGGCGCGCAGCGGCTGGCCGTGACCAACGGCGGCACGATCCCCGACCGCGGCCTGTTCGGCGTGTTCCTCGTGGGTGAGAAGGCGTCCCGGGTGGGCGAGCTCGACGAGGAGATGGTCTACGAGTCGCGGGTGGGCGACGTGTTCGTGCTGGGCGCGACGTCGTGGCGGATCGAGGACATCACGGCCGACCGGGTGCTGGTCTCGCCCGCTCCCGGCCAGCCGGGGAAGCTGCCGTTCTGGCACGGCGACACGGCCGGGCGTCCGGCCGAGCTGGGCCGGGCGATCGGGCAGTTCCTGCGGGAGCAGGCCAAACAGGGTTCCACCGACCGCATCAGGGAGGCGGGGCTCGACGAGTTCGCCGCGAGCAACCTGCTGGCCTACCTCGACGAGCAGCGCGAGGCCACGGGCTACGTGCCCGACGACCGTACTCTGCTGGTCGAGCGCTTCCACGACGAGCTGGGCGACTGGCGGGTGGTGATCCACTCCCCCTACGGCGCGCGGGTGCACGCGCCCTGGGCGCTGGCGATCAACCGGCGGCTGCGCGAGCGTTACGGCATCGACGTGCAGGCCGTGCACTCCGACGACGGCATCGTGCTGCGCATCCCCGACACGCTGGCCGAGCCGCCCACCGACGTGGCGGCGTTCGACGCCGAGGAGATCGAGCAGATCGTCACCGAGGAGCTGGGCGGGTCGGCGATGTTCGCCTCCCGGTTCAGGGAGTGCGCGGGGCGGGCGCTGCTGCTGCCGCGCCGCGTGCCTGGCCGGCGCAGCCCGCTGTGGCAGCAGCGCCAGCGGGCCGCCCATCTGCTGGGCGTGGCGTCCCAGTACGCCTCGTTCCCGATCGTGCTGGAGACGATGCGCGAGTGCCTCCAGGACGTGTTCGACGTGCCGGGGCTGGTCCAGCTCATGCGCGACATCGCGGCCCGCCGGATCCGGGTGGTGGAGGTCGAGACGTCGCAGGCCTCGCCGTTCGCCGCGTCGCTGCTGTTCCACTACGTCGGCGCGTTCATGTACGAGGGCGACGCGCCGCTGGCCGAACGTCGCGCGCAGGCCCTGGCGCTGGACACCACGCTCCTGGCCGAGCTGCTCGGCCAGGCCGATCTGCGCGAGCTGCTCGACCCCGACGTGATCGTGAGCAGCGAGCGCGAGCTGGCCCGGCTCGACCGGCCGCTGCGCGACGCCGAGGACCTGGCCGACCTGCTGCGTTCGCACGGGCCGCTGCTGACGCCCGACGTGAGCGTGCGCGGCGGCGACCCGTCCTGGCTGGAGGAGCTCGAACGCGCGCGCCGGGCCATCCGCGTGCGCATCGCGGGCGAGGAGCAGTGGGCGGCCGTGGAGGACGCCGCCCGGCTGCGCGACGCGCTCGGCGTGCCGCTGCCCGTGGGGGTGCCGCACGTGTTCCTGGAGCCGGTGCCCGACCCGCTGGCCGACCTGGTGGCCCGGCACGCCCGCACCCGTGGGCCCTTCCACGCCGGCACCGCCGCCGCCAGGTTCGGGCTCGGCGCGGCCGTGGTGACCGACGCGCTGCGGCGGCTGGCCGCCTCGGGACGCGTGGTGAACGGCGAGTTCCGGCCGGGCGGCCGGGGCGAGGAGTGGTGCGACGCCGGGGTGCTGCGGATGTTGCGCCGCAGGTCGCTGGCCCGGCTGCGCAAAGAGGTCGAGCCGGTCGCGCCCGAGACGCTGGCCCGCTTCCTGCCCGCCTGGCACGGCATCACCGCTTCCGGCACGTCGTCCGACGGTTCGCGGGCCGGGGCGGCCCGGGCGATGGACGCGCTGGTGCGATCGGTCGAGCAGCTCCAGGGGGCCGCGGTGCCGGCGTCCGCGCTGGAGACGCTGGTGCTGCCCTCGCGGGTGCCCGGCTACCATCCGGCGTTGCTCGACGAGCTGACCTCGTCGGGCGAGGTGATGTGGGTGGGGCAGGGGTCGTTGCCCGGCGGCGACGGATGGGTGTCGCTCTACTTCGCCGACACCGCGCCGCTGCTGCTGCCCGACCCGGCCGAGATCACGATGACCCCGCTGCACGAGC
The DNA here is from genome assembly GCF_053601695.1 of Nonomuraea sp. NPDC004702. Lineage (NCBI taxonomy): Bacteria > Bacillati > Actinomycetota > Actinomycetes > Streptosporangiales > Streptosporangiaceae > Nonomuraea > Nonomuraea sp. NPDC004702. The sequence continues at coordinate 43,355 of NZ_JBSGCE010000049.1, read as the reverse complement.
GCGTGCTCGACCTGCTGGGCGGCGGGGGCGCGCTGTTCTTCCGGGGCATCTCCGACCAGCTCGGGGCCCAGGGCGGGGCGCTCGACGACGCGACGCTGGTCTCGGCGTTGTGGGATCTGGTGTGGTCGGGCCGGGTCTCCGGCGACACGCTCGCGCCGCTGCGGGCCACACTGGGCACCGGGCGTCCGGCGCACCGGCCCGCCACGACGCGGCGGCGGCGGGCCGTGCTGCCGTCGAGGAGCGGGCCGCCGACCGTGGCCGGGCGGTGGTGGCTGCTGCCCGGTCCGGCCGACGACGCGACCCAGCGGGCGCACGCGCAGGCCGAGGTGCTGCTCGAACGGCACGGCGTGGTGACGCGCGGGGCGGTGACCTCCGAACGGCTGCCCGGCGGGTTCACGCCTGTCTACCAGGTGCTTCGCGCCTATGAGGAGAGCGGGCGGTGCCGCCGGGGGTACTTCGTCGAGGGGCTGGGAGGCGCGCAGTTCGCGCTGGCGGGCGCGGTCGACCGGATGCGCGCCATGACCCCGAGCGTCGCACCGACCGGGAGTGGGCCGAGTGAGGGTTTCGGCCCGCCGCCTGAGATTCCCGCTTGGGAGACCGGCCGGCCCGGCGGCGGGGGGTTCGGTCTCCCGGGCGGGGGGTTCGGCGGCGGAGAGGGCGGCCGGAGCTCGCGGTCCGGGGGCGGCGGGTTCGACCGGGGCGGCGAGGCCGGGATGCCCGGTCAAGGCGGCCGGGGCGGGGCCGGGCGGCGGGCCGTGGTGCTGGCCGCCGCCGACCCGGCCAGTCCGTACGGGGCCGCGCTGCCCTGGCCGCAACGTCCCGGCGACGTCGGGCACAAGCCAGGCAGGAAGGCGGGCGCGCTGGTCGTGCTCGTGGACGGCTACCTCGTCCTGTACGTGGAGCGGGGCGGCAAGACGTTGCTGTCGTTCGCCGACGACGAGCGGCTGCAACCGGCGGTCGACGCGCTGGCGCTGGCCGTACGCGACGGGGCGCTCGGCAAGCTGACGGTGGAGCGGGCCGACGGCACGTCCATCGTGGAATCGCCGCTGGCGGCCGCTCTGGAGGCGGCCGGGTTCCATCCGACCCCCCGGGGGCTGCGCCTACGCGCCTGACCATCGGTGGTGGCGGGCGCTCGGCCGTCCACGGATTTGTATACGATGGGCGGCCATATGGCTGATGTGATGCGGGGCGCGGGGCGTACGACGCTGCTGGGCGAGGTCACCGAGGAGCTGCGTCGTCGCATCCTGTCCGGTGAGCTGGCGCAGGGAGAGCGGCTGGTCGAGGATCGGCTGGCTGCGCTGCTCGGCGTGTCGCGCAACCCCGTGCGCGAGTCCATCCAGGTGCTGGCGGCCGAGGGGTTCGTCGAGGTCGTCCCCCGGGTCGGCGCGACGGTCGCGCGGCTGACGGCCGAGGAGGGCGAGGAGCTCTTCGACGTGCGCATGGCGGTCGAGGGCCTGGCCGCCCGGCTGGCGGCGCGCAAGCGCAGCCCCGAGGCCGTCGCGCGGCTGCGCCGGATCCTCGACGCGGCCGGGGAGGCCGTGGCGGCCGGGCGACCGGCGGCGGTGGCCGAGCTCAACACCGCCTTCCACCTGGCCGTGGGCGAGGCGGCGGGCAACTCCTACCTCAACCTGATGATGAAGCCGATGGTGCTGCGGGCGCAGTGGGTCTTCAGCCAGACCGCCGCCGCCCGGGGGCCGCACTCCTGGACCGAACACCTGAGCCTGTGCGAGGCCATCGCGGCGGGCGACGAGGACGAGGCCCAGGCCAGGGCGGTCGCGCACGTCGCCGCCGCCCGCCGGTCGTTCCTCGCGGCCGTGCCCCGTACGGCCAACCACCCAAACAACACGGACAACAAGGACGCGCAGGCGGCAACCGGTACCCCGCAGCACGGGTGAGGCGCGGGGATTGTATACAGTCTCCTGAACCGTCCCCCCGGAGGAGAGACCGTTGTTCACCACCAGACCCGAGCTGACGGGCGACTTCGGCATGGTCGCCAGCACCCACTGGCTGGCCTCGGCGGCCGGGATGGGCGTGCTGGAGCGCGGCGGCAACGCCTTCGACGCGGCGGTGACGGCCGGGTTCGTGCTCCAGGTCGCCGAACCGCATCTGAACGGCCCCGGCGGCGAGGTGCCGATCCTGCTGTGGAGCGAGGAGGAGCAGAAGGTCTCGGTGGTGTGCGGCCAGGGCGTGGCCCCCGCCGCCGCGACCGTCGAGCGTTTCGCCGCGATGGGGCTGGACGTCGTCCCCGGCACGGGTCTGCTGGCCGCGACGGTGCCCGGTGCGTTCGGCGGCTGGATGTTGCTGCTGGAGCGCTGGGGCACCTGGTCGCTGGCCGAGGTGCTGGCCCCGGCGATCCACTACGCCGAGCGCGGCGTGCCGGTGCTCGACCGGATCGCCGCCACGATCGGCACGGTCGAGGAGCTGTTCAGGCACGACTGGCCCACGTCGGCGGCCACCTGGCTGCCGGACGGCCGGGTGCCCGCGCCCGGTTCGAGGCTGGCCAACCCGGTGCTCGCGGCGACCTACCGCAGGCTGGTCGCCGAGGCCGAGGCCGCCTCGGGCACCCGCGAAGGTCAGCTCGCCGCCGCCCGGCATGCCTGGTACGAGGGTTTCGTCGCCGAGGCCGTCGCCGATTTCAGCACCGGCACCGCCTGGCGGGACAGCTCGGGCGGGGTCCACGGCGGCCTGCTCACCGGGGACGACCTGGCCCGCTGGTCCGCCACGGTCGAGGAGCCGGTGAGCTTCGGCTACCGCGGGCACACCGTGTACAAGACGGGACCTTGGGGGCAGGGGCCGGTCTTCCTGCAGCAGCTCGCCCTGCTGTCCGGGTTCGACCTCGACGCCGCCGGCTTCCTGGACGCCGACTACGTGCACGTGGTGACCGAGGCGGCCAAGCTCGCCTTCGCCGACCGCGAAGCCTGGTACGGCGACGCGGACGTCCCCATGGCCGACCTGCTGAGCGCGGCGTACAACGAAGAGCGGCGGCGGCTGATCGGGACCGAGGCCAGCCTGGAGCTGCGGCCGGGCGCGCCCGGCGGCCGGGAGCCGCGGCTGCCGGTCCTCCCGCCCGGCGCGGCGGCCCTCTCCCCCGCGATTCCGGCGCCCGTTCGTCCGGGCATCGGCGAGCCGACGGTCGCCCGCCACGACGCACCGCCGACCGGCCGCCCGCGCCCCCTGACCGGCGCCGGTGAGCAGACGGTGACGCCGGACGGCGCGGTGCGGGGCGACACCTGTCACGTGGACGTCGTGGACCGGTTCGGCAACATGGTCTCGGCCACGCCCAGCGGCGGCTGGTTGCAGAGCTCCCCCACGATCCCCGAGCTCGGCTTCTGCCTGGGCACCAGGGCGCAGATGTTCTGGCTGCAGGAGGGGCTGCCCGCCTCGCTGCGGCCCGGCGCGCGCCCGCGCACCACGCTGTCGCCGTCGTTCGCCACCCGGGACGGCAGGCCGTGGCTGGCGTTCGGCACGCCGGGCGGCGACCAGCAGGACCAGTGGAGTGTCAACTTCTTCCTGGCCGTCGTGCACGGGCGGCTCAACCTCCAGGAGGCGATCGAGGCTCCCATGTTCCATTCCGCGCACTTCCCCAGCTCGTTCTTCCCGCGTGGCTCGCGCCCCGGGGTGCTGCACGTCGAGGAGCGGCTCGACCCGGGGGTGGTGGCCGAGCTGCGGCGGCGCGGGCACGAGGTCGAGGTCGAGGGCCCGTGGTCGCTCGGCAGGCTGAGCGCGGTGGCCCGCGACGGCGCCTTCCTGCGGGCCGCCGCCAACCCCCGCGGCGCCCAGGGCTACGCGGCGGGCCGATGACCAGCAACCGCACGTCCCGCCTGAACGCGAGAACCACCACCGACCGTGCCTCCCGGACGGGGGTGGGGTGGTGACGGTTGGGGAGCTGGTCTTTCTGGTGGGGGCCGGGTTGCTGGCGGGGGCGGTCAACGCTCTGGCCGGGGGCGGCACGCTGATCTCCTTCCCGGCGCTGGTGGCGTTCGGCTACCCGGGCGTCACCGCGTCGGTGACCAACGCGGTGGCCCTGTGGCCCGGCTACCTGGGCGGCGTCGTCGGCTACCGGGCCGAGCTGCGCGGGCAGCGGCGCAGGGTGACGGCGCTGTCGGCCGCCACCGTGGCGGGCTCCGTGGCGGGCTGTTCGCTGCTGCTGCTCACGCCGGGCCGGCTGTTCGACTCGCTGGTGCCGTGGCTGGTGACCTTCGCCAGCCTCGCGCTGCTGGCCCAGCCGTGGCTCAAGGACCGCTTCGGCGGCGCGGCCGGGCAGCCTCCGAGCAGGCTGGTGTACGCCGGGGTGTTCCTGGGCGGCTGCTACGGCGCCTACTTCAACGGCGGGATGGGCGTGCTGCTGCTGGCCGTGCTCGGCATGTTCCTGCACGACGACCTGCACCGGGTCAACGCCGTACGGGCCGCGTTGTCGCTGGTCGTCAGTACGGTGTCGGTGGTGGCGTTCGCGCTGTTCGGCCCGGTGGAGTGGCAGGCCGTGGCGGTGGTGGCGCCGGCCAGCCTGGCGGGTGGCTTCCTCGGCACCCGCGTGGCCCGGCTCATGCCGCCGAACGTGCTGCGCGGCGTCGTCGTGACCTTCGGCCTCGGCGTGGCGGCGGTGCTCGCGCTGCGGTGAAGCAGCGTCGAACGGGCGGTTCAGGCGACGGTGGCCTCGATCAGGTCATCGACCACGTCGGTCAGGTCGTTGCCCCGGGCGTGCACGCGCCGCTGGCGCACCGCCCCGGAGCCCTTGCTCAGCAGCCGTTCCAGGCCCTCTTCGATGAAGGTCAGGTCGCCGGCCTCGGCCAGCGCGGCGCTCACGTGGCCGAACAGCCGGCGGGCCATCACCGTGGCGGGCACGAGCGTTCCGTGCCGCACGTCGAGGCTGTCGCCGACCAGGCCGTCCCGGGCGGCCCGCCAGTAGGCGGCCCGCAGCACCTCCGACGGGATCGGCAGCCCGCGGTCGCCGCGCGCCACCTCCCGCAACGCGGTCACGACCAGGGCCCGGATCAGGCCGATGATCGTCAGGCTGTCGCTCACGTCGAGCGGCACGTCGGCCACCCTGATCTCGACCGTCGGCAGCCTCGGCGACGGACGGGTGTCCCAGAAGACCGTCTTGGGGTCCATCAGCGCGCCCGACTCCGACAGCGCACGCAGCGCCAGTTCGTAGTCGCCGAACGTCGGGAAGTACGGCGGCGCCCCGGACACCGGCCACCGCCCCCAGCTGATCACCCGCCAGGACGCGTAGCCGGTGTCGCGGCCCACGAAGAACGGCGAGTTGGCGGCCAGCGCGATCAGCGTCGGCAGCCAGGGTCTGAGATGGTTGCCGACGTAGACGGCGATCTCCTCGTCCGGTACGTCGACGTGCACGTGCAGCGCGCAGATGCTGATCTCGTCCTGCAACGCCCGGTAGAGCTCCTTGCCCTGCTGATAGCGGTGGTCGTCGGTGAGCGGCGGCGGCATGACGTTGCCGAGCACCGGGATTCCGCTGGCCACGACCGCCAGGCCGCAGGACCGGGCCGCCTCGGACACCTCCTTCCGTGCTGCCCGGAGCTGGGAGCCCAGCTCACTGAGGTCGGCGGAGGGCGGCGTACGGGCCTCCACCTGGAAACGGGTGATCTCGTGGGCCACGTCGAGCATGTCCGTCGCGGCGGCCAGGACCTCGGCCGCCCGGGGGGACACGTGGCGGGTGCGGGGATCGACGACGAGGTATTCCTCTTCGATCCCGATCAACGGAACCATGCACACCTCGCTGGGGGAGTCCGAAGAGCCTCCGCCACAGGTTGTGCCCGTGCCGCTGCCGGGGGAAAACCTGGCTAGAAGGGGGCAGGACCGTACAGGGCGGCGGGGGCGCCGGTGGACATGGCCCAGTAGCGGTCGCCGTACGACCAGTGCCACCACTCGGTCGGGTAGTTGACCAGGCCCACGGGCTCCAGGGCGGCGGCCAGGATCTTGCGGTGGGCGCGGGCCTGCGCCGGGATGCCGGCCGCGGCCGTGTAGCAGGCGCCGCCGCTCTCCTCGGGGTTGTCGTTGACCTGGGTGCCCATGTCGTACTCGGTGCCGTCGGGGGCGCACAGGGTCAGGTCGACGGCGGCCCCGGCCGTGTGGGGGGCGACCTCGACAGGGGACACATAACGACTCGCCGCGATATAGGACTCGTCAGGCGTCATATCGGGATAAGTGGTGAGGAGCTCCGCGCGATACCCCTCGAAGATGCGCCGCTGCGTGGCGATGGGCCGGTATCCCTCGACGATCAGCAGGTGGAAGCCGTCGGGCAACGAGCTCTCGGCCCGCTCCAGCCGGTCGAGCAGCCCCGCCCGCAGGTGCGCGTACGCGCCGTCGGCGTCGGCCAGCCGCGTGTCGATCCGCAGCCGCCCGCGCACGTCGGCCAGCGGCTCACCGCACTCGCGGACGGGGACCGCCGAGACGCGCGGGTCGGAGATGAGGACTACGTCGGTGTCGAGCTGCCACATGGGCAGAAATTCTCACACAGTGTCGGAGAAAACCTGCTCCCGGGCCTGCTCCAGGGCCGCGACCATGGCCCCGCGCAGCACCGCGTTGCCGGTCACTTTGGTGGTCACCACGGTCGGCTGGCTCGGGCACACGCGGGCCACGGCCTCCTCGACCTTGGCGGCCAGCCGCTCGCCGCCGGCCCGGCCGACGTCGCCGCTGAGCACGATCAGCCCGGGGTCGAGCACGACGGCCACGGCCGCCGCGCCCACGGCCAGGCGGCCCGCCACCTCGTCCAGGTAGTCCTCGTCGCCGTTGCGGACCAGGTCGGGCACGGTGTAGCCGATCACGCCGTGCTCGCCGGCCAGGCCGCGCAGGGCGTCGTGGCCCACCAGGCGCTGGAACGAGCCCGACTGCGGCTGCGAGACGTCGGACGGCAGCGGCTCGCCCGGCACCGGCAGCCAGCCGATCTCGCCCGCGCCGCCGGTGATCCCCCGGTGCAGCCGGCCGCCGAGCATGACGCCCAGGCCTTGGCCGACGCCGGCCCAGATGACCACGAAGTCGTCGTGGCCGACGGCGGCGCCGTAGCGGCTCTCGGCCAGGGCGACCAGGTTGACGTCGTTCTCTATCGTCACCGAGCCGCCGAGGGTCTGGCGCAGGCTGGCCAGCACGCCGACGTGCCAGTCGGGCAGGTCGTAGGACCAGCGCACGTCGCCGCTGCGGGGATCGACGACGCCCCGGGTGCCGATGACGAACGAGCGGAGCTGGGAGAGCTCGACGCTGGCCGTGGCGCAGGCCCGCTGGACGGCCGAGTGGACCGCCTTCACCGGATCGCGGGCGTCGGACGGGTTGACCGTCACCTCGACAACGATTTTACCTGTGATGTCCGCCACACCGACAGTGAGGCTGTCGGGCAGCACCTCCAGCCCGGCGACGTACGCGCTCGACGGAACCACCGCGTACAGGGCGGCGTGCGGGCCCCGGCCGCCGGCACGCTCGCCCGCGACCTCCACCAGGCCCCGTTCTTCGAGTCGAGCGAGCAGCTGACCTGCGGTTACCTTGGATAGCCCCGTTCGCTCCCCCAGTTCGGCGCGGGTCAGCGGACCGTCCGCGAGGAGGAGTTCAAGTGCCGAGCGGTCGTTCAACCTGCGCAGCAGCCGGGGGATCCCCGGGCTTCGACTCATTACCGCACCCCTCTCGTCACGAATGGCTAACGAGCGTTTCTTTTAAGAAAGTTTCTTGTTAGTTTAACAGCGTCGTTCGGCATTTGACGATCAGCCTGGTGCGGACCGTAGGCCAGCACCCGGGAAGGGAGAACCCTGTGAGGATCGCGAAGATCACAGCCACTACGGTCACCACGGCCGCCCTGGCCCTGGGCCTGGCCGCCTGTGGGTCAAGCGAGGAGCCGAAGCCGTCGTCCAGCGCGGCCGCCCCCGCTTCCAGTGGCCCGAAGTTCGCGGGCAAGACGCTCAGCGTGTGGCGTCTGGGCGACAGCAACCCCGCCGCCGCCAAGTACATGGAAGAGCTCAACGCCGAGTTCAAGAAGCAGACCGGCGCCGAGGTCAAGCTTGAGTGGATCCCGTGGCCGCAGGTGGCGGACAAGTTCGCCGCCGCCGCGACCGGCACCGGCCCGGACGTGACCGAGATCGGCAACGACCAGGTCCCGATGTGGCAGAGCCAGGACGCGCTCACCCCCATCACCGACATCGCGCGTGAGGGCGACCGGGCCCAGATCCCCGAGAACCTCTATGGCTACGAGACGGTCGACGGCGAGATCTACGGCATCCCGTGGGGCGCCGGCGCCCGCGCGGTGCTCTACCGCAAGGACTGGTTCGCCGACCTGAAGATCGAGGTTCCCAAGACCTGGGACGAGCTCGTCGCCGCGGCCAAGAAGATCCAGAAGGAGAAGGGCGCCGGCGTCGACGGCTTCGCCTTCAACGGCGGCTCCGACGCCAACCACCTGCTGGCCGCGTTCGCCTGGTCCGAGGGCGGCGAGTTCGCCGTCAAGGAGGGCGACAAGTGGGTCGGCAAGCTGACCGACCCCGGCTTCCAGAAGGGCTTCGAGACCTACACCGGTCTGGTCACCGGCGGCCTGTCCAGCAAGGCGAACCTGACGCTGAACACCGTCGACATCCGCAAGCGCTTCGCCAACAACAAGGTGGCGATGTACCTCACCGCCGGCTGGGACCTGCCCGGCATCGAGGAGGACTCGAAGGGCAAGCTGAAGGGCGACAAGCTCGGCTTCTTCCCGCTGCCCGCCAAGACCGGCGGCCTGGCCCCGTCCTTCTTCGGCGGCAACGACATCGCGCTGTGGGGCGGCACCAAGGAGGCCGACCTCGGCAAGGAGTACATCAAGCTCGCCACCAGCAAGACCTGGGCCGACCGCTACGCCAAGGAAGGCGGCCTGCTGCCGGTCTACCCCGACACCCTGGCGGCGCTGAACGAGGACCCGGCGCAGGGCCCGTTCGCCCAGGCCTTCGCCAAGGCCAAGGCGTTCCCGGCCGACCCGAACTGGGCCGAGGCCGACGCCACCAAGGCCGTGCTGCAGAACGCGGCGCGCGCCGTCATCGAGGGCAAGAAGGACACCACCACGGCTCTCGCTGACGCCAACAAGGAACTCGAAGAGATCCTGAACCAGTAACGATGGCGAACACGACTACGGTCACCCGGGGCAGGGGCTCGTCCCCCGCCCCGGGGCGCCGCCGTAAGAAGGGCGGCGGGCCCGTCAAGGCCACCGGGATGCCCACGTGGAGCATCCCGTACGTGCTGCTCATCCCCGGTCTGCTGGTCATCGCGGGACTGCTGCTCTACCCGATGTTCCAGCTCGGCGTGATGGCCTTCCAGAAGGTCGGGCTCGCGCAGATCAGGGGGAGCAAGCCGGCCGAATGGGTGGGCCTGGACAACTTCAACAAGGTCCTCTCCAACGACATCTTCTGGTCGGCTCTGCGCAACACCGTGGTGTTCGCCTTCGTCGCCGTCAGCCTCACGTTGATCGTGGGCACCGCGGTCGGCGTGCTGCTGAACAAGCTCGGCAAGAAGATGTCCCTGTTCGTGGTCATCGGGTGCATGTTCGCCTGGGCCGTGCCGCCGGTCGCGCAGGGCGTCATCTGGCGCTCGCTCTTCGACGCCGAGTCCGGCATCGTGAACTGGCTGCTCAACCTGCTGCCCGACTGGCTGGCCGCGCCACCCGCCGGCCAGCAGGACTGGACGGGCACCCCCTGGCTCAACGACACCTTCCCGCTCTACGTCGCGCTGATCGTGTGCGTGGTGTGGGCCGGGTTCCCGTTCATCGCGGTCTCGGTGCTGGCGGGGCTCAAGGGCATCCCGTCCGAGCTGTACGAGGCGGCCAAGGTCGACGGCTCGGGGGCGTGGCGGACGTTCAGGAAGATCACCCTGCCGCTGCTCAAGCCGGTCTTCGCCGTCCTGACGATCCTGTCGATCATCTGGGACTTCAAGGTCTTCAGCCAGCTCTACGTGCTGATGAACGGCCCGACCAACCGCGACGGTTTCAACCTGTCGATGTACGCGGTCGCGGAGGCGTTCAAGCCCCCGCAGAAGCTGGGCACGGGCGCGGCGATCTCCATCGTGCTGACGATCATCCTGCTCATCATCACCGTCGCGTACGTCCGGCAGATCGTGAAGCAGGAGGAGATGTGAACGCGCTGGCCCGCAAGAAGCTCGGGAAGATCCTCCTGAACACGGCCGGTGTGCTGGTCTTCCTCTACGCGGTCTTCCCCGTCTACTGGATGGTCTCCACCGGTTTCAAGGAGAACGACCAGATCTTCACGACGGAGTTCATCCCGTTCCCGACGCACTTCACCTTCGACCACTTCGCGCGGGTGCTGACCGAGGGCGTGGCGAACAACTCCATCTGGCTCTACATGCGCAACAGCGCGATCGTGGCGCTCGGCACCGTGCTCATCGGCTCGGTCTTCGCGCTGCTGTCGGCCACGGCCATCGCCCGCTTCCGCTTCAAGGGGCGTGGCACGTTCCTGGTCATCCTGCTGATCGTGCAGATGTTGCCGGCCGAGGGCCTGCTCATCCCGCTGTACATGATGGTCAAGCGGGTCGGCCTCGGTGACCAGCTCATCGGGCTGATCATCACCCAGGTCGCGCTGACGCTGCCGTTCGGCATCTGGATGTTGCGCACGTTCGTGGCCGCGGTGCCGCGGACGCTGGAGGAGGCGGCCTGGATCGACGGCGCGAGCCGCCTGACCACGTTCTGGAAGGTGCTGTTCCCGCTGGTCGCGCCGGGGTTGGTGGCCACGAGCATCTTCTCGTTCATCACCGCCTGGAACGATCTGGTGTTCGCCCTCTACCTGATGTCGGGTTCCGAGGGCTACACGATGCCGGTCGCCCTGCAGTACTTCTTCGGCCAGAAGGGCGTCGACTGGGGCGCGATCATGGCCGGTTCCACCCTGATGACCCTTCCGGTGGTCGTCTTCTTCCTGCTGGTACAACGCCGCATGGTCGCCGGTCTCACCGCCGGGGCCGTGAAGGGGTAACAGGCACTGATCCTCGTACGGCTCGGCTGGTCCGGGCCGTACCCGATCGTGCCTTCATTCAAGTGATGAGGAGCCATGAGTCAGAGTGATCGGGGGCTGCGTCGCCTCGCGGCCGGCACGCTGCTCGTCGCCTTCCAGGGCACCACGGCGCCCGACTGGGTGCTGCGTGAGCTGGACAACGGCCTGGGCGGCGTGACGCTCTTCGGGTTCAACGTCGCCGGTCCCGACCAGGTCAGGTCGCTCACCACGACGTTGCGCGCCTCGGCCGAGCCCGTCATCTCGCTCGACGAGGAGGGCGGGGACGTCACCAGGCTGGCCTACCACGTCGGCAGCCCGTACCCGGGGAACGCGGCGCTGGGGGCGGTCGACGACGTGGACCTGACCTGCCGGGTCTACGCGGCGATCGGGTCCGAGCTGGCCGCGTGCGGCATCAACCTGGACCTCGCGCCGAGCGCGGACGTCAACACCGAGGCCGACAACCCGGTGATCGGGACCAGGTCCTTCGGCGCCGACCCGGCGCTGGTGGCCAGGCACACGGTCGCGGCGGTCAACGGCCTGCAGTCGGTGAACGTGGCCGCCTGCGTCAAGCACTTCCCCGGCCACGGCGCCACCCGGGTGGACTCCCACCTGGCCGTGCCCGTCGTGGACGTCGGCCTGGACGTGCTGCGCGCCCGCGAGCTCGCGCCGTTCCGGGCGGCCATCGAGGCCGGCGCCAAGACCGTGATGACCGCCCACGTGGCGGTTCCGGTGGTGACCGGGGACACTCCGGCCACCCTGTCACCCGCCGCTCTGACCGGGCTCCTCAGGGGCGAGCTTGGCTACGACGGCGTGGTGATCACGGACGCGCTGGACATGCACGCGATCACCAAGAGCGTCGGCCTGGCCAACGGCGCCGTGCTCACGCTCGCGGCCGGGGCGGACCTGATCTGCCTCGGCCCGATCCCCGGCGAGGACGACGTCCAGCGGGTCATCGGGGAGATCGTGGCCGCGGTGACCGAGGGCCGCCTGCCGGCCGCCCGGCTGGAGGAGGCGGCCGACCGCGTGGGGGCGCTGCGGGCCTGGTTCGGCACGCCCGAGGTGATCGCGGCCGAGCAGAACGGGGTCGGCCTGCACGCCGCCCGCCGCGCCGTGCGGCTGACCGGCGAGACGGAACCCCTGGTGGAACCCCTGGTGATCGAGGTGGACACCCCGCCGACGATCGCCGTGGGGAACGTGCCATGGGGGGTCGGACCGTGGCTGCCGGACGCCGAGATCGTCCGCGTCGAGCCCGCGGCCGCCGACGTCCCCGCCCTGCTGGCCAAGGCCGCGAACCGGTCGCTGGTCATCGTGGTGAAGGACGCCCACCGCTACCAGGCGAGCCAGGAACTGGTCTCCGCTCTGGTGGCGGCCCGCCAGGACGCGACGGTGATCGAGATGGGCCTGCCCGTCTGGCGGCCCGACAGCGCCGCCTACATCGCCACGTACGGGGCGGCCAGGGCCAACGCCCAGGCCGCCGTGGAACTGATCACCGCCTGAGGCGAACAGCCCAGGCCCGCCGGATCAGGGCGTGAGGAGCTCTTCGCGCGCCTGGTCCAGGGCGGCCAGCACCGCGCCGCGCAGCACCGGGTTGGCGTGGGCGACCGCCGTGGTGACCACCTGCGGCCGCACCGGGCAGATCCGCGCCACGGCCTCCTCCACCCTGGAGGTCAGCGCGGATCCCCCGGCGTGGCCCACCTCCCCGGCCAGCACGACCAGCCCCGGGTCGAGGATCACGCAGACCGCCGCCACGCCCAGCGCCAGCCGGTGGGCGATCTCGTCGAGCATCGGCTCGCCGCGGGGCCCGGCCGCCACCGCGACCTCGACGCACTCGCCGGCGCTGTCGGCCGTGAAACCGTAGCCGCGGGCCAGCTCGGCCACCGCCTCGGCGCTCACCAGCGACTGCAGGCCGCCCGCCAGCGACGGCAGCCGGCCCGGCTTGGTGCGGATGTCCTCCGGCAGCGGCACGCCGGGCACCGGCAGGTAGCCGATCTCCCCCGCGCTGCCCGAACGCCCCCGGTGGAGCTTGCCGCCCAGCATGACGGCCATGCCGAGGCCCCGGCTCGCCCACACCAGCACGAAGTCGTCGACGCCCTTGGCCGCGCCGTCGGCGTACTCGGCGATGGCGGCCAGGTTCACGTCGTTCTCGATCGTCACCTCGCGCCGCAGGTCGCCGGCGAGCGCCTCGTGGATGCCCTCGTGCCAGCCCGGCAGGTCGAAGGAGAAACGCACGTCGCCGCTGCGCGGATCGACCACGCCCGGGGTGCCGATCACCACGCCGCGCAGCTTGGCCAGGCTGACCTTCGCGCTGCGGCACGCCTTGACGATCGCGCCGTGCACGGCGGCCACCGGGTCGTCGTGGCCGCCGGGATCGACGGTGACCTCGGCGATGGTGCGGCCGTGGATGTCGGCGACGGCGGTGGAGATGAGCTCGGGCCCGACCTCCAGACCGGCCACGTACGCGCTGGAGGGGATGACCGAGTAGAGCGCCGCGTTCGGCCCCCTGCCGCCCGCCTGCGCGCCCACCACCTCGACCAGGCCGCGCTCCTCCAGCCGCGCGAGCGTCTGGGAGGCGGTGACCTTGGACAGACCGGTCAGGTCGCCGATCTGCCCCCTCGTCATGGGGCCGGTGGCCAGCAACAGCTCCAGTGCGGCCCGATCGTTGATCTCCCGGAGAAGTCTGGGCACACCAGGACGACGCTCCACGCTGATTCCCACCGTCAATTCGAAAAGGTTGTTGGAAGTTTAGCGTCCCAGCTCTTGCATATCATCGGAGCCGAACACGAGGATGCCTCATGACAATCCCCCGCGGCCCGGCGATCATGCTCGCGCTGGGCCTCGTGCTGCTGCTGGACGTGTTGAGAGTCTTCCTCCCGTCGTTGATCACCCTGTTCGGCCGGGCGGGCGAGACGCCGCCGGAGCTGATGGGCCTCTACGCCGCCGCCTGGTTCATCCTGCCTTTCCTGGCGCTGTTAGCCAAGCCGCGCCACGCTCTGCTCGGCGGCGCCGCGGCGCTGGTCCTCACCAGGATCCTGCTGCAGGCGGGCGTGAGCCAGCTCTACGTCGCCTCCGCCGGCGTCACCGCGGGTCTGGTGTTCCTGTACGGCTGCGCCCACACCGTCCCGCGCCGGGCGGTCCCCGTCGGCGTCATGGGCGGACTGAGCCTGTCGCTGATCGTCCACCTGCTGCTGGACGGCGTGGACCTGGTCTGGCGCGACGGCCTGGTTCCGTGGCTGGCGGTGCTCTGCGTCTGCGCCGCCTTCCTGAGCCTCCTTCGCCCGCCGGCCGCCGAGGTGGACCGCGCGCCCGCGCTGACGTGGTTCCTGCTCGGCCCGGCGATGCTGCTGACCGGCGTCGCCGCCACGGGCTGGGCCAAGCCCGAGGACGGGCCGCCCGCTCTGTGGCAGGTCATCATGGGCACCGGCCTGATCCTCCTCGTTCTGGTGGCCGCCGGGGTGCGGGCCGTCAGGCCGCCGTCCTCCCCCGTCTTGGACCTCGGCGCCGGGGTCCTCCTGGTGCTCTGCGCGGTGAGCTTCCTGTTCGAGTCGTTCACCTCGGCCGGCGCGCTGCTCATCCTCTGGCTCGGCTTCCTGCTCGCCGGGACCGTCCGGCCGGACCGTCCCGGCGGGCGGCGTCCCGGGGTGGCCGTGCTCGGGGGCGGGCTGGTCTTCTTCGTCGGGCTGTTCGTCTACTACGCGGCCTACGACATGAGCCTCGGCTTCCCCAACGGCCTGATCCTCATCGCGGTGGCCGTGCTGGTGGCGGTCCTCACCGTCGTCAAGGCGCTCGCCGCGGACTCGTCCGCCGTCCAGGAGCGCGCCCCGGGGGGATGGCTGCCGCTGGCGGTCGCCGTGCTGCTGGTGGGGCTCGTCACGCTCGGGACGCCGTCCGCGCCGCCCGTACGGGCCAAGCAGGGCGACACCTTCACCCTGATCGCCTACAACATCCGCATGGGCTACGGCCTGGACGGCCGCCTGTCGCTCGACAAGATCGGGGCGTGGGCCGCCGCCCAGAAGCCCGACGTCGTGCTGCTCAGCGAGGTGGACCGCGGCTGGCTGCTCAACGGCGGCCACGACGACCTGGCCAGGATCGCCCGCCGCCTCGGCATGCGCTACCACTTCGCGCCCGCCGCCGACCAGGTGTGGGGCGACGCGCTGCTCACCAACCTCCCGGTCAAGCAGGTGCACTCCCACCCGCTGGGCGCCCACGACTACCCGACGGGGGCGCAGGCCCAGACGGTCGTCCTGGAGGTCGGCGGCAGGGAGGTGGGCATCGTCAACACCCATCTGCAGGCTCCCGAGGGCCAGGCGCCCGAGGTCGCCGCGATCGCCCGCGCCCTGGCCGCCGGCCGGGACGCCGACGAGGCCGGGCGCGGCGCGGCCGGAGCCGGGGAGCAGGTGAGGCGACCGGTGATCCTGGCGGGCGACCTCAACACCCGGCCCACCGATCCGGCCATGGAGGTGCTGAAGGCGGCCGGTCTGAGCGACCCGCTGACCGCGTTCGGGGACCCGCCGACCTCGCCCGCCGACGCCCCCAAGGAGCGCATCGACCACGTGCTGCTCACCAAGGGATTGACCGCGATTTCGGCGCAGGCGCCGCGGTTGCCGTATTCGGATCACCTGCCCGTTCTGACGACCTTGCGCCTAACCAGTGTTGACCAGGAGGGATAATCGAGAACATGCGCCTTTCCGCTCGTGTCGACTACGCCCTCCGTGCCGCCGCTGAACTCGCCGCAGCCGGCGCGGGTCCGACTACCGTGGGTGAGCTCGCCAAGGAACAGGACATGCCTCCCAAATACCTGGAGAACATCCTGCTCCAGATGCGCCGCGCCGGCCTGGTGCGCGGCCAGCGGGGTCCCGAGGGCGGCTACGTGCTGGCCCGGCCCGCCGCGAACATCTCGCTCGCCGACGTGATCAGGGCCGTCGACGGGCCGCTGGCCAATGTGCGGGGCGAGCGTCCCGAACACGTCGGCTACCGGGGTCCGGCCGAGTCGTTGCAGCAGGTGTGGATCGCGTTGCGCGCCACCGAGCGGGCCATCCTGGAGGAGGTCACGCTCGAACAGGTCGCCACGGGCAGCCTTCCCGAGCGCGTCCGCCAGCTCGCCGCCGACCCCGCCGCCTGGGACTGACGACCACTGGCCGGGCCCGGCGGCGGGCGCCCTCGGGCCCCACGGCCGCCGTCCCGGCCGGGAGGCGGGTACCTAGACTGGAGGGATGCCCGAGGGAGACGCCGTCTACCGCACCGCGGCGCGCCTGCGCGGCGCGCTCGACGGCCGCGTGCTGACCAGGTCGGACTTCCGCGTCCCGCGGCACGCCACCGCGGACCTGAGAGGCCGTGCGGTGCTCACCACCGTCTCCAGGGGCAAACATCTGCTGACCCGGGTCGAGGGCGGCCTGACCGTCCACACCCACCTGCGCATGGACGGAAGCTGGCGGGTCATGCCCGCGGGCCGGCGCACGGCCGGCGGCGACCAGGTGCGGCTGATCCTGGCCAACGAGGAGTGGCAGGCGGTGGGGATCAAGCTCGGCATGGTCGACCTGGTCACGACCGCCGACGAGGAGCGCCTGGTGGGGCACCTGGGGCCGGACCTGCTGGGCGCCGACTGGGATCCGGGCGAGGCCGTGCGAAGACTGCGAGCGGCACCGGACAGGACGATCGGCGAAGCGCTGCTCGATCAGCGCAACCTGGCGGGGATCGGCACGATCTATCGCGCCGAGACCCTGTTCCTGCGCGGGATCTGGCCGTGGCGGAAGGTCGGGGAGATCGAGGATCTCGAAGGGCTCGTCACGCTGGCCCACCGGCTGCTGGAGGCCAACAAGGGGCATGGCGGCACGGTGACGACAGGTGATCGCCGCCCGGCGAACCAGACCTGGGTCTACGGCAGGGCAGGGAGACCCTGTCGCCGATGCGGCACGCGCATCAGCCGCGGGGAGATGGGGGCACAGCCACAGGAAAGGCTGATCCTGTGGTGTGGTGGCTGCCAGCCGCGTTAGGCCGCCACCATGTCCTTGACCTCGGGGAAGACAGTGTCGCCGATCGAACCGGGAACCGTCTCGGCAAGGGGCAGGCGCTCGTGCTCGGGCATGTCGGCCAGAACAGGCGCGGCCTGGAGCTCCGCCAGCGCGAACTGGTCGGAAACCTCACGCAACACCTGCGAGAGCGGCACACCGAGGGCACCGCAAATGGACGCGAGCAGCTCGGACGAGGCTTCCTTCTGGCCACGCTCGACCTCGGAAAGATAACCGAGCGAGACACGCGCCAGCGTGGACACCTCGCGTAGCGTGCGCCCCTGACGCACCCGCAACCGCCTCAGCACGTCACCGAGCAGCTGACGCAGCAGAATCATCTGTCGCTCCCTCCCCGGCGTGGATGTCTTCACCACGCCCCGCGCGATCGGATCGTGCCGCACATTGGTCTTCTTGGCTTCGTACATACTCCTCGCCGTCATCATGGGGCGTCGCCTCCCCGGGTCTGCCGCTCGTGCCTGGTCGCGCGACTCATCAGGCCCGCCTGCCGGGCGCTCGGTGCTTGCAGTTGGCTCACGGACCTCACTCACAGCTCCACCGTACCCGTATCCACCGACACCGCGTCAGACCGTGCTTCGCATGTTCGCTCGGGACGTAACACGGTAATCATCCGGAATGTTCCCCTTTGTTGGCCTTCAGCACACCTGCGAGGAGATCGACTGCCTCGTGCACCGTCCTTACCCGGATACGTTCGCGCGACCCCTCAAGGCTCAACGCACGTACCAGGTTCTCCCCGCCCGGGCCGTGGACCGCGGCGTACACCAGGCCCACGGGCTTTCCGTCCTGGGGTTCCGGGCCGGCCACACCCGTCACGGCCAGCCCGTATGCCGCCCCGCACACCCGGGCGACCCCTTCGGCCATCGCCGCGGCCACCTCGGGATGCACGGCCCCCTCGCGGCTCAGCAGCTCGCCGGGCACGCCCAGCAGATCACGCTTGAGATCGGTGGCGTAGGAGATCACCCCGCCCCGGAAGGCCTTGGACGCCCCCGAGACCGACGTGAACGCGGCCCCGATGAGCCCGCCGGTCAACGACTCGGCCACCGCCACGGTGGCGTCCTGCCGCACCAGCAGTGCCAGAACCTCGGCCACGTCCGCCATCGCTCAGATCACTCCCCACGCGCCCGTCTGGCCACCTGGCGCAGCTTGACCGCCCGTACGAGATAGTCGACGCCCGTCGCGACGGTCACGACCAGCGCCGCGCCCATCACCACCCATCGCAGCGGGTCGGGCACCCCCGGCAGGATGTAGAGCACGATGGCGGCGATCTGCAGCACGGTCTTGACCTTGCCGCCGTAGCTGGCCGGGATGACCGCGTGCCGCAGCAGGACCAGCCGGAGCAGGGTGATGCCCAGCTCGCGGCCCAGGATCACGATCGTGACCCACCACGGCAGCTCGTCGAGGATCGACAGGCACACCAGCGCCGCCCCGGTGAGCGCCTTGTCGGCGATCGGGTCGGCGATCTTGCCGAAATCGGTGATCAGCCCGTAGCGGCGGGCCAGCTCGCCGTCGAGATGGTCGGTGATCGAGGCGACCCCGAACACCCCCAGGGCGGCCAGCCGCCAGCCGGTGCCGGGCAGGAACAGGCATGCGACGAAGAAGGGGACGAGCGCCAACCGGAGGACCGTGAGGACGTTGGCGATGTTCCACGGGCTCACCACGCGGCGCTCGTCCCTGGTCATGGACTGGCCTTGATGCGCGCGATCAGGTCAACCCCCTCGGCGTCGACCACGACCGCGCGCACGATCTGTCCCTTGACCAGGCCGATGCCCTGGACCGTCACCGAGCCGTCGACCTCCGGGCCCTGGTGGGCGGCCCGGCCCTCGTAGCCGCCGTCTCCCAGGTCGTCGTCGATGAGCACGTCGACCTCCGTGCCGATGCGCTCCTCCGCGCGCTGGGCGGTCAGCTCCTCCGCCAGCTCGGTGAGCACGCGCACGCGCTCGTCGATGACCTCCTGGTCGAGCTTGCCCGGCAGGTTGGCCGCCTCCGTGCCGTCTTCGTCGGAGTAGCCGAACACGCCGATCACGTCGAGCCTGGCCTGCTCCAGGAAGCCGACCAGCTCGCCGAACTCCTCCTCGGTCTCGCCCGGGAAGCCGACGATGAAGTTGGAGCGCACGCCCGCCTCGGGAGCGCCCTTGCGCACGCTCTCCAGGAGGCCGAGGAACCGCTCGGGATCGCCGAAGCGGCGCATCCGGCGCAGGACGCCGCCGCTGGCGTGCTGGAAGGACAGGTCGAAGTAGTCGGCCACGCCCTCGGTGGCGGTGATGACGTCGATCAGCCCCGGCCGCAGCTCGGCGGGCTGCAGGTAGCTGACCCGCACCCGGTCGATGCCCGGCACGGCGGCGAGCTGCGGCAGCAGCTTCTCCAGCGCCCGCAGGTCGCCCAGGTCCTTGCCGTAGGAGGTGGAGTTCTCCGAGACCAGGACGAGCTCGCGCACGCCACGATGAGCCAGCCAGTCGGCCTCGGCGAGCAGCTCGTCGGGGTTGCGCGAGACGTAGGCCCCGCGGAAGGCCGGGATGGCGCAGAACGTGCAGCGCCGGTCGCAGCCGGAGGCCAGCTTGAGCGAGGCGACCGGGCTCTCGTCGAGGCGTTTGCGCAGCACGCGCGGGCCGCTGGCGGGCGCGAGCCCGTCGGGCAGCTCGCCGTGGCCCGGGATGCCGGTCTTGGGCGCGCTGCCGCGCTCGACCGGCGAGATGGGCAGCAGCGTGCGGCGGTCGCGCGGCGTGTGCGGCTTGAGCGGACGCCCGGCCAGCACGTCGTCGAGCCGGCCGCCGATCTCGGTGTAGTCGTCGAAGGAGATGACGGCGCTCGCCTCGGGCAGTGCCTCGGCCAGCTCGTTGCCGTAGCGCTCGGCCATGCAACCCGCGGCCACCACCTTCGCCCCGGAGTCGGCGGCGGCGAGCAGCGTGTCGATGGAGTCTTTCTTGGCCGAGTCAATGAAGCCACACGTGTTGACGACGACGACGTCGGGGTCGTCGTCGCCCAGCTGCCAGCCGGCAGCCTCTAGTCGCGCGGCCAGCTCCTCGGAGTCGACCTCGTTGCGCGCGCAGCCCAGGGTGATCAGCGATGCGGTTCGGCGGGATGACATGGTGAACACTACGGTATCGGGAGTTGGCCACCACCTGATGCACGGCCTCCCCGCCGGACTACCGCGGAGGCGACGCGTCGAGGCCGAACGAGCGGGTCACCATCTCGCCCCGACCCCCGAGTTTGTCCACCTTCTTGCCGTTGACCTGCAAGGACACCGCTCCGGCGTCACCGAGGAGCAGGCTGACCTTCTCGGCGGCCCGCCAGGTCGAGCTGTCTCCGGCCTTCAACATCCCGGCGAAGAGCATCCGGCCCTGACCGTCGCGCACGTTCACGTACGACGTACGCCTGGCCTCGATCTTCAGGGTGACCATGCCTTTGCCCGCTTTGCCCTTGCCCGCCGCGACCCTGGGCCCCTCGGTGATGGGCGTGTTCGGCGGCACGCTGGGCTTGGGCGTGATGGCGTGCACGTCGGCGGTGCGCACCTGGTCGCTCGCGCCGCCGAGCACGCGGACCGTGCCGAACACCACCACGACGGCCAGCGCCACGCCGAGCGCCATCGTCCAGTTGGGCCCCCGGCGTTCGCGCAGGGCGAGCGTGCGGTCGGCCTGGAACACGGCGGCGGCGCGGACGGGCTGCGGCGCCCCGCCGTGTTGCTGGTCGAACAGGTGGACCGTGGCCTCGGGATCGAGCCCGACGACCTTGGCTATGGCCTTGACGTGACCGCGGGCGTAGAACCCGCCCCCGCACTGTTCGTAGTCTTCCTGCTCGATCCGATTGATGATCGTTTCTCGGATCCGGGTCGCCGCGCTGACCTGCGCGACCGTCAATCCCGCCGCCTGCCTGGCCGCTGCCAGCATGGCCCCGATGCTCTGTTCCTGCACAGCGAACGCCTCCCCACCACGACAGTGCGTAGTGGTTCATATTCAATCAGTTATCGCCGTGGAACCGTGCATTGGGGTCATTCGCCACGCAGGTCGGCCAGCAGGCCGGGCAGATCGTCCGGTTTCACCAGCACTTCCCGGGCCTTGGAGCCTTCGCTGGGGCCCACCACGTTGCGGCTCTCCAGCAGGTCCATCAGCCGTCCGGCCTTGGCGAAGCCGACCCGCAGCTTGCGCTGCAACATCGAGGTCGAGCCGAACTGGGTGGTCACGATCAGCTCGGCGGCCTGGATCAGCAGGTCGAGGTCGTCGCCGATCTCCTCGTCGATCTCCCGCTTGACCGGCGCGGCGGCCACGTCGTCGCGGTACTCGACCTGCATCTGCTCCTTGCAGTGCGTGACGATCTCGGCGATCTCCTTCTCCGAGACGAACGCGTTCTGGATCCGGATGGGCTTGCTCGCGCCCATCGGCAGGAACAGCGCGTCACCCTGGCCGACCAGCTTGTCGGCGCCCGGCTGGTCGAGGATGACCCGCGAGTCGGTCAGCGACGACACCGCGAAGGCCAGCCTGGACGGCACGTTGGCCTTGATCAGGCCGGTGACGACGTCGACCGAGGGCCGCTGGGTGGCGATCACCAGGTGGATGCCGGCCGCGCGGGCGAGCTGCGTGATGCGCACGATCGAGTCCTCGACGTCGCGCGGGGCCACCATCATGAGGTCGGCCAGCTCGTCCACGATCACCAGCAGGTACGGGTAGGGCTGGTAGACCCGCTCGCTGCCCGGCGGCGGCACGAGCTTGCCCGCGCGCACGGCCTTGTTGAACTCGTCGACGTGCCGGAACCCGCTGGCGGCCAGGTCGTCGTAGCGGCGGTCCATCTCGCCCACGACCCATTCCAGGGCCTCCGCGGCCTTTTTCGGGTTGGTGATGATGGGCGTGATGAGGTGCGGGATGCCCTCGTAGACGCTGAGCTCGACGCGCTTGGGGTCGACCAGCACCATGCGCACCTCGTCGGGGGTGGAGCGCATGAGGATGCTGGTGATGAGGCCGTTGACGCAGACCGACTTGCCGGCGCCGGTCGCGCCCGCGATGAGCAGGTGGGGCATCTTGGCGAGGTTGGCGACGATGGTCCGTCCCTCGACGTCCTTGCCCAGGCCCACGATCATCGGATGGTGGTCGGCCTGGGCCACCTGGGAGCGCAGCACGTCGCCGAGCGCGACCAGGTCCTTGTCGGCGTTGGGGATCTCGACGCCGATCGCCGACTTGCCGGGGATGGGAGACAGGATCCGGACGTCGGCCGACTTGACGGCGTAGGCGATGTTCTTGGTGAGGGCGGTGACCTTCTCCACCTTGACCGCCGGGCCCAGCTCGATCTCGTAGCGGGTGACCGTCGGGCCGCGGGTGAAGCCGATCACCTGCGCGTCGATGGAGAACTGCTCCAGCACGCTGGTCAGCGCGTTGACCACGGTCGTGTTGGCCTTGGTCTGCGGCTTGGGCGCGGTGCCTGGCTTGAGGAACTGCAGGTCGGGCAGGCTGTACGGCCCCGCCTGCGGCGACAGCACGAGCTGCTCGACCTTGCGCGGCGCGGGCGTGGGCTCCGGCGGCTCCGGCCTGCGCTCGGGCACGGACGGCTCCTCGTCCGCGGGCCCGTCGACGAGCCCCGGCACGATCTCCGGCGAGTGGTCGGCCAGCTTGTCCTTCTCGGCGATGACCGGGGTGTCGTACGGCTTGACCGTCTCGGCGCCCTCGACCTCCGCCTTCTTGGCCCGCGGCCGGCGCTTGGCGGGCTCGCGCGGGGCGAGCGGCTCGGCGTGCCGCTCGAACAACATGTGCCGCAGCTCCGACAGCCGCTCGGGGATGCGGTGGACGGGCGTGGCGGTGATCACCAGCACGCCGAACCCGGACAGGAGCAGCAGCAGCGGGATCGTGATCCAGGACGGCAGGATGCTCATCGGCGGCGCCGACACGATGAACCCGATCATGCCGCCGGCGGCCGACACCTTGTCCATGCCCTGCCCCTGGCCCGCCGGGTAGGGGGTGTCGTTGGCCACGTGGATGACGCCGAGCACGCCGACCATGAGCGCGCTCCACCCGATGACCATGCGGCCGGTGTCGGCGTTCTGGTCGGGGTGGCGCAGGTAGCGCCAGGCCAGCAGGCCGAGCAGCAGCGGCAGCGCCCAGGCCAGCGAGCCGAACACGGCGTGCACGACGGTGTTCACGACGCCGGAGACCGTGCCCTCGGGGTTGCGCCAGGTCATCGAGGCCAGCACGATCGCGCCGGCCAGCACCGACAGGCCCACGCCGTCGCGCCGGTGTGCGGGGTCGAGCTCGCGGGCGTTCTTGCCGAGCGCGCGGGCGGTGCTGCCGATGCCGTTGGCGAGCAGCATCCACAGCCCGACGATCAGCTTGCCGATCATCGTGAAGACCCAGCTGATCGGGTCGGGATGGGTCACGGAGGACTTGCGGCCGGAGCTCGCGGCCTTCGCCCTCGGTCGCCCCGCCGCCGTGGCCGGCCGCTTCGCGGGGGTCGATCGAGGCGAGGTCGACCGCTTCGCCGGCCCCTTCGATGCGCTTTTCGGCGTACGGGTGGCCATGATGCCAAAGGTACGTCGGAGACGGCGTCGCACGCGCGGAGACGCGCCGTGCGCCCGAAATGTCCTACTGTCTTCATATAGATGACTGATCACGTTCGGTGGCGTCGTGCATCGTCCGCCGTCATGACGTACACGCTGATCCCTCTCACCGACGTCCATGTCGTGCCCGAGGAGCCGCTGCACGGCTCGGCGGACCCGGTGGGCGCCCTGCGGGCCGCGCCGGCCGCCGTCCCGGCCTCAGGGACGGACGCCGCCGCCGGTCTACGAGCCGGCACCGAGGTCCTGCTCAGTCATATCGGGTGACGAACGAGATCATGTCGCCGCGACAGCGCCGCTCGACGTGACACAGGGGCTGCCCGTCGTGCGTGAGCAGCCCCTCCCGCACCAGCACCGCCTCGCCCGCCTGCATCTCCAGCATGCTCTGGTCGTGCAGGTCGGCGGGCTCGGCCGAGATGGCGTGCCAGGCGTAGCGGTAGGCGTGCCCGGCGGCCTCCAGCGCGGCGAGCACGCCCGCCCTGGCGTCGAGGCGCAGCCCGGCCAGCTCGGGGGCCAGGCGGTAGCGGCTGAGCACGCAGGGCCGCTCGGCGTTGCGGAGCAGGGTGGTGATCTCGTGCACGACGCCGCCGGGCAGCCGCAGGTGACCGGCCGCCACCGGATGCGCCGTCTCCGCGCGCTCCACGACCCGCTCGCCGCCGCCGAACACGCCCGCCATGCCCGCGATGTCCGAAGGGCGGTGCCGGCGCGTCTCGGGGTCGACGGAGACCTCGATCCGGCGCGGCGCCCGCCTGACGAAGCTCCCGAGCCCCTGCCGGGTCTCGACCAGGCCGGCCTTGCGCAGCTCCACCATCGCCTGGCGGGCGGTCAGCCGGTGGACGCCGTAGCGCTCGGCCAGCGCGTCCTCGGTCGGCAGGCGCTCGCCCGGCGCCAGCTCGCCCGACTCGATGGACCTGCCGAGGACTTGGGCGATCTCCCGGTAGCGGGCTTGTCGTGGCACGTGAACACCTTAAAGGCGCCGCAGGGTTCTGCGTCCGGGCGTGCTCTACCGCTCGGCGCAACCGCACACCCTCACCCCCGAGGACGCCCGGCTGGTCGCCGGCCTCCGGCTCATCGCCGACGGCCTGCCCGTGGTCTCGGGGGCGGCGACCGGCGTGTGCTACGCGATCGACCTCGGCATGGTGACCCAGGTGCTGCCCGACGAGCGCGAGGCCGGGGCGCTTCCTGGCCTGCGCGGTCGTGACGGCCGCGCAGGCGCCGTTGGCCGGCCTTCCGCGGGACGTGCGCCAGCCGGGAGCACCTTCTTCACAACCGGAGGTATCAACGGCACCCATCTGACACTCTGACTGTGACCGAACTGCCACAACGAGTGATGTTCTAGGACGCACAGTGGACACGACCAGAGTGTCGAGCACAGCCTTCGACGGCACTCCGCACGCCCCGGCGCACGCGCGCCGCTTCATCCGCCAGGTGCTCGGCGAGTGGCGCCTCAACCACCTGACGGAGGACGCGGTGCTGCTGACCAGTGAGCTCGTCACCAACGCCGTGCTGCACGTGGGCACCGGCATCGAGCTGACCTGCCGCCTCGACGTCGCGGCGAGCCCGGCCAGGCTGGAGATCGAGGTCGACGACCACCGGCCCGGCAGGACGGTCCCGACCCCCGAGGCCATGTCCACCGACCCCGCGCGCACGTCCGGGCGCGGGCTGGCGCTGGCCGCCATGCTGGCCGACGCCTGGGGCGTCACCTACACCAGGACCGCCAAACGGGTGTGGGTCCGCATGGAGCTGACCGACGGGCCCGACCACCAGGAGGTCATGGTCGGCACGCCGGGCCTGGCGCCCGCCACCGTGGCCGCGCCCATCGAGGGGCTGCACGTCGGGGTGCTGCTCGCCGACGGCGACGGGACCGTGCAGTCGTGGAACTCCGAGGCCGAGCACCTGCTGGGCTGGACGTCCGAGCAGGCCGTCGGCAGGCCGCTGGCCGACCTGGTGGCCTGGCGCGGCCACGGCCCGTACGCGATGTCCCTGGCCGGCACCCTGTCCCTGGGCCGCTGGCGGGGCGAGGCGCGCATGCGCCACCTCGACGGCCGGCTGATCCCCGTCTACGTCTCCCACGTGCGCAGCCGCGGCGGGCCGCAGGACCGGCGGTCGATCTGGAT
Organism: Nonomuraea sp. NPDC004702; assembly: GCF_053601695.1. Lineage (NCBI taxonomy): Bacteria > Bacillati > Actinomycetota > Actinomycetes > Streptosporangiales > Streptosporangiaceae > Nonomuraea > Nonomuraea sp. NPDC004702. Next base: position 17,728 of record NZ_JBSGCE010000049.1, on the reverse strand, counting down.
GATGGTGGCCGGCGACCACCGCTACGTGCTGACGCCGCCGGCCGCGCCGCTGCGCCGGGAGGCCGGGCGGCGGATCAAGGACCTGCTCGACCGGGACATGCCGTTCGCGGAGCTGCTGGACACCATCGCGCGGATCGTCCAGACCAGCAGCGGCGGCGACGCGGCGTACGTGCTGCTGGCCGCCGAGGGCGGCGACCGGTTCGGCGTGGCCGCGGGCGCGGGCGCGACGGCGGGGCTGGTCGGCGTGCTGGCCGCGGGCGTGTTCGGCCCCGACGGCAGGACGCCGTCGATGATCGACGACCTGCTGGCCGGCGACGTCGAGCTGGCCCAGCAGCTGCGGGCCAGGTCGCTGGCGTGCGCGCCGATGAGCGTGGGCGGCGAGGTGACCGGCTACATCGTGGTGACCGCGGCCCAGCCGGGCCGCTTCGACCAGGAGCTCACGGTCAGCCTGCAGCACATCGCCGACCAGGTGGCCGTGCCGGTGCAGCGCGAGCGGCTGGCCGAGCGCGAGCGCGCCCACCGGGGCCGGCTGTCGTTCCTGGCCGAGGCGGGCGAGCTGCTGGCCGGGGTGCACGACGAGGAGCTGATCGCCGCGCTGACCGCGCAGCTCGTCGTGCCCAAGATCGCGACGTGGGCGGCGGTCTACCTGACCGATCTGGCGGGCATGACCAGGCTGGCGCACGTCTGGCACAGCGAGGAGCGCTACAACGCCAACCTGCGCAGGTCGCTGCCGGCGATCCCGCGCACCGCGCTCAACGAGGTGAGCTGGCCGGTCGGCCCCGAGACGGTGCTGTCGTTCCCGCTGCTCACGCAGGGCAGGTCGCACGGCGCGCTGGTGATCGGCCGCGCCGAGCCGACCCTGCCGCTGGAGCTGGCCGACCTGCTGGCCGACCTGTGCCGGCTGGTCGCGCTCAACCTGCACACCGCCATGCTGTACGCCCGCCAGGCGACCACCTCCCGGGTGTTGCAGCGCAGCCTGCTGCCCATGCGCGTGGCCCCCATGCCGGGCCTGGAGTCGGCGGTCGTCTACGAGCCGGCCGAGGAGGGCGCCGACGTGGGCGGCGACTTCTACGATCTGTTCACCGTCTCCGACCACTGGTGCTTCGCCCTCGGCGACGTGTGCGGCAGCGGCCCCGAGGCGGCCGCGGTGACCGGCCTGGCCCGGCACGCCGTCCGGCTGCTGGCCAAGGAGCACTACACGGTGGCCGACATCCTCGACCGGCTCAACCAGGCCCTGCTGGAGGAGGGCGACGACGGCCGTTTCCTGAGCCTGCTGTGCGGGGAGCTGATCCCGCTGCCCCAGGGCGGCGCGCTGTGCACGATCGCGTCCGCCGGGCACCCGCCGCCGCTGCTGTTGCGCGCCGACGGCGCGGTCGACACGGTGGCCGCGCCGCAACTGCTGCTCGGCGTCGAGGCCGGCGCCAGGTTCTACGTCGAGACGTTCGAGCTGGCGCCGGAGGAGGTGCTGCTGTGCGTCACCGACGGCGTGACCGAGCGGCGCGACGGCGACCGGCTGCTCGACGACGACGACGGCCTGTCGGCGCTGCTGTCCACCTGCCGCGGGCTGAGCGCCCACGCGGTGGCCGAACGCGTGCGGCACGCGGTCGAGACGTTCGCCCAGGAGCCGTCGCAGGACGACGTGGCGCTGCTGGTCATCAAGGCCGCGACGGAGCTGCGCGGGGTCAGGCCGTGAAGCGGTAGGTGGTCGAGGAGGCGTGGCGCTCGCCGGGCCGCAGCACGGTCGAGGGGAAGTGCGGCTGGTTCGGCGAGTCGGGGAAGTGCTGGGTCTCCAGGCACAACCCGGCGAAGGGCCCGTACGGCGTGGCCACCCCGTCGAGCATGCCGCCCGTGTAGAACTGCACGCCCGGCTCGGTGGTGGTCACCCGCATGGTCAGGCCGCCCGCGCTGACCTCGATGTCGCCGTCGAGCACGTAGCAGTGGTCGTAGGCGCCGCCCATCCGCTCGCCCACCACGTGCGGCTCGGTGAAGTCGAAGGGGGTGCCCTTGACCGGCGCGAGCTCCCCGGTGGGGATCTTGCCGTCGTCCACCGGGAGGTAGTGGGCGGCGTCCAGCCTGACCAGGTGGCCGAGCACGTCGCCGCCGCCGGTCAGGTTGAAGTAGGAGTGGTTGGTGAGATTGAGCACGGTGGGCGCGTCGGTCTCGGCGGCGTAGTCGAGGCGGAGGGCGTCGTCCTCCAGGGTGTAGGTGACCGCGGCGGTGAGTGTGCCGGGGTAGCCCTGGTCGCCGTCGGGGCTGGTCAGTTCCAGGGTGACGGAGGCGGGGGTGCGGGCGGTGATCGTCCAGACCTTGCCGTCGAAGCCCTCGGTGCCGCCGTGCAGGCTGTTGGGGGCGTTGTTGACCGGCAGGCGGTGCTCGCGGCCGTCGAGGGTGAAGCGGCCGCCGGCGATGCGGTTGCCGTAGCGGCCGACCACGGCGCCGAAGTAGCGGCTGCGGGTGCGGTAGTCCTCCAGCGTGTCCAGGCCGAGCACGACGTCGAGGCCGGAGACCGCCAGCGAGCGCAGGACGGCGCCGTAGGTCAGCACCTCGGCGCGTAGCCGTCCGGACGACAGCTCCACGCGCTCGACGGTCTCCCCCGACGGCAGCGTTCCGAAGATCATGATTGGGCCCTTCCCGTGGACTCGCGGACGATGAGGTCGGTGTCCAGGTTGATCACCGCGCCCTCGCCCTCTGACTGCAGCAGCAGGTCGACCGCCATCCGCCCGGCCACCGCGGCGGGCATCGCCACCGTGGTGAGCTTGGGCCGGGCGAGCCGCCCCGGCAGGATGTCGTCGAACCCGATCACGCTGATCCGGCCCGGCACCTCGACGTCGATCGCGGTGAGCCCTTCGATGAGGCCGAGCGCGACGAGGTCGTTGTAGGCCAGCACGCCGGTCGCCCCGCAGGCGGCCACCTCCGGCGCCACCGCCAGGCCGCCGGACTCGGTGGGCTGGTTGGGGCCGAAGAAGAGCAGGTCGAGGCCCGGCATCTCGGCCGCGGCGGCCTGCATCTCGTTGCTGGTCCACGAGCCGGGCGGGCCGGACAGCAGGGCGATCCTGCGGTGGCCGAGCCCGGCCAGGTGCTCCAGCGCGAGCCTGGCGCCCTTGCCGACGTCCATCAGCACCGCGGGCATGCCCTTGATCCGCCGGTTGACCAGCACGAACGGCACGTCCTCCGCCAGGCGTTCGATCATCCGGTTGGACAGCCGGGGGCTGCACAGCAGCACGCCGTCCACCTGCTTGGCGAACGTGCGGATCAGCTCCTCCTCGACCCGCGGATCCTCGTCGGTGTCGGCCACGAAGACGTGGTAGTCGCGCCCCCGCGCCTGCGCCTGCGCGGCCTTGATGAGCGGCGGGAAGAAGGGGTTGGCGATGTCGGCGACGATGAGGCCGAGGTTGAACGTGCGGCCGGTCGTCAGCGCCCTGGCCGCTCTGTTGGGCCGGTAGCCGAGGTCGTCGGCGGCGGCCAGCACCCGGTTCCGCGTGGCAGGATTGACCAGGTGCGGCGCCGAGAACGTGCGCGAGACGGTCGACACGTGCACGCCGCAGGCGCGGGCGACGTCTTTGATCGTCACCGTCATGGCCGTCCTCCTTGCAAACGGTTGCCAGAGCCAAGCCTTGACCTTCGGCGGTCCCGGCGTCAAGGTTTCTGCAACCGTTTGCCTACCAGGAGCCGCCGAGTTCGTTGAGCGTGAACATCCCGCCGGCGCGGTCGTGCACCGGGTCCGACAGATCAGGCTCGCCCTGTTCGGCGACGAGGGCGGCGGCCTGGGGCTCGGAGTCGTCGCGGGGCTCGTAGCCGAGGCGGCGGGCCTCCTCCAGCGACCACCACCGGCGGGCGTTGCCCGAGACGCCCCAGACGACGTGGTAGCCCGGCGCGACCAGCGCGGCCTCCACCAGGCGGGCGAGGTCGCCGGGCGAGATCCAGGTGGCCAGGCCGCGGGTGTCGGCCGAGCCCTCGTTGCAGGTGCCGAGCCTGATCACGGTCACGTTCATGCCGAACCGGTCGTGGTACAGGCTGCCCAGGGCCTCCATGACGACCTTGCTGACGCCGTAGAAGGTGTCGGGCCGCGGGAAGGCGTAGTCGGGCAGGTCGGAGCCGTCCCGTGGCCTGGTGTGGAAGCCGGCCGCGTGGTGGCTGCCCATGAGCACCAGGTGCCGGACGCCCTCGTTCCTGGCGGCCTCCAGGAGGACCTGGGTGCCGTTGACGTTGGCGTGCACGATGTCCTCCCACGGGTGCTCGCGGCTCTGGCCGCCCAGGTGGAGGACGGCGTCCACGCCCTTCATGGCCTCGGCCACGGCCGCGCGGTCGGCCAGGTCGGCGCCCGCCCATTCCTCGTCCGGGCCCGGCTCGACCGGCCGGAGGTCGGAGAGCCGCAGCGTACGGCCTGGACGGGCGAGCCGCGGACGGAGCAGCGTGCCGACTTTTCCCGCGGCGCCGGTCATCAGAATGCGCATGCCCACCGTTGTACACAATCCTGATTCAAATTCACATACTTGAATATTGACCGCCTTGTCGCGCGATAGTTACCGTCACAGGAACAAGTTCATGCACACGACACGTGTCCACGTATGTGAACGGGAGGCGGTCTGATGTCACGCCGTTTGCTGGGGGCCGCGCTCGTCGCGGCCCTGGCCGCAACGCTGACGGGCTGCGGTTCCGGGGGATCGAGCAGGAACGACACGCTGGAGATCTGGATCAGGCAACCGCCCGACTCCGATTCCGCGAAGACGGCGGTGAAACTCGCCGACGCCTTCACCAAGGCCACCGGGGTCAGGACCAAAGTCGTCGCGCTCTTCGACGACTTCGAGACGAAACTCAACCAGCAGGCCGCCCAGAAGGCGCTTCCCGACATCGTCATCAACGACACCGCCCAACTCGGCAACATGCATTCGCAGGGCTGGCTGCAGGAGGTCGACAAGGGCCGGCTGGCCGGCGGCGACCAGCTCTCCGACCTGGCCTGGAAGGCGGCCACCGGCTCCGACGGAAAGTTCTACGGCGCGCCCTTCTCCGCACAGGCCTTCGCCCTGATCGTGCGCAAGGACTGGCGGGAGAAGGTCGGCATGCGTCCGCCGGCGACCTGGGCCGACCTGGCCGCGCTCGCGCGTGCCTTCACCGAGAAGGACCCGGACGGCGACGGGCAGCAGGACACCGCGGGCTTCGTGATCCCGGCCGGCACCAAGCGCGGCTACGCCTCCTGGTACGCCTCCTCCCTCGTCTACGCCAACGGCGGCGACTTCGTGAAGCCCACCGGACCCGGCAAGTTCGCCGCGATGACGGACGACCCCAGGACCGTCGAGGCCGTCCAGTTCCTCCAGGACCAGTTCTGCAAGAGCAAGACGGTCAACCCGGGCGCGGTGAGCAACGACACCACCGTCACGCACGAGGTGTTCGAGAAGGGGCAGGGCGGCATCTACCTGGTCGGGCCGTACGTGCTGGCCCGGTTCGTCAAGAGCGTCGGGACCGACAGGATCGAGGTGCTGCCGGTGCCCAAGGGCCCGTCCGGCGGCCCCGGCACCCTCGGCGAGGGCGAGAACGTCTACCTCATGGTCGGCTCGGACCTGGCCGACGCCCAGAAGAAGTTCGCCGAGTTCGCGATCTCCCCCGAAGGCCAGCGGATCGGCATGAACAAGGACGCCAACGGCGCCATCGTCCGCCTGCCCGTGAACAAGGGCGTCGACCTGGCCGCCGAGCGGCAGGACCCGCGCTGGAAGGTGTTCCAGGAGTCCTACGAGCACGCCGTCTACGCGCCGCCGGTGCCCAACTGGGCGCCCATCCGGCAGGACTCGGCCGACGTCATCAACACCGTGTGGGCCGACTGCGGCGCCGACGTGAAGGCCAAGATGGCCGAGCTGACCGCCAGGCTCAACCAGGAACTGCGGAGCCAGAAAGCGTCATGACCGCGACCGTCACGGGGACGCCGGCCACGACGGCCGCCCCGCGCCGCCGCGCCGGGCGGGCGCGGCGGCGCGGAACGCTGGTCGCCTGGCTGTTCCTCGCGCCCGCCCTGCTGCTGTTCCTCTACTTCAAGTTCATCCCGATGGCCCTCGGCCTGTGGAAGAGCTTCAACAAGGTCCAGTACGCCTCCGACGAATGGGTCGGACTCGGCAACTACCGCACGATCATCGCCGACGACGCGTTCGTCTCGGCCGCCTGGCACAGTCTCGTGCTGGCGCTCGGCACCACGGTCGGCTCGCTCCTGCTCGGGCTCGTACTCGCGCTGCTCATCGAGGGGCCCGCCCGCTACCTGTGGTTCGTCAGGACCGCGGCCTTCCTCCCGGTCGTCACCACGATGGCGGCGGTCGCCGAGGTGTGGCGGATCATGTTCCATCCGGGCGACACCGGCCTGCTCAACGTCGTCATCGGCTGGGTGGGCGTCGATCCGCAGCCGTGGCTGGGCAGCGAGGACTCGTCGCTCTGGTCGATCATGATGATGAGCGTCTGGCGCGGGACGCCGTACGACATGATGATCTTCCTGGCCGGTCTGGTCGGCGTGGACCGCAGCCTGTACGAGGCCGCCGCCGTCGACGGCGCCGCCACCCGGCACCGGCTGCGGCACATCACGTTGCCGGCGTTGCGGCCGGTGTTCTGGATCCTGTTCACGCTGGCCGCCATCCGCGGGCTGCGGGTGTTCGTCGAGGTCTACGTCCTGACCAACGGCGGCCCCAACGGCTCGTCGGAGGTGCTGATGACGCTGATCTACAAGCTCGGCTTCCAGAAGAACGAGCTGGGGGTGGCCGCTGCGGGCGGGATCGTGCTCTTCCTGGCCACGCTGGCGCTCACCCTGGTCGTGCAGGCGCTGCGCAGGAGGCAGGCGACATGAGGTTCGACAGCGCCCTGGGCCTGGAGGCGCGCAAGGGGCCGGCGGCCACCCTCGGGAAGGTCGTGCTCCACTCGGCGATGGTCCTGGTCTTCACCGGGCCGCTGGTGGGGCTGCTGGTCAGCGCGTTCAGCAGGACGCTCGACCCGACGTCCTTCTCGTTGTGGCCGGACGACCTCACGCTGGAGAACTTCGTCCAGGCCGGGGAGAAGAACGTCTACCTGTACCTGGTCAACTCCTTCGTCGTCGTGGGGTTCGGGCTGCTGCTGCAACTGCTGGTGAGCGTGTTCGCGGCGTACTCGCTGGCGCGCAAGCGGTTCCGCGGCATGACCGTCGTGATGCTGCTCATGCTGGCCACGATGATGCTGCCCGAGGAGATCATCGCGATCCCGCTGTCGCTCGTCCTCGCCGACCTGCCCGTCCTGCACCTCAACCTGATCGGCACGTACGCCGGGATGATCCTGCCCGTCGGCGCCTGGGGCTTCTCGATCCTGGTCATGACGGAGTTCATGAAGGAGGTGCCGGTCGAGCTGGAGGAGGCGGCCCGCATCGACGGCGCGGGCGAGCTGCGCGTCTTCGCGACGATCATCGTGCCGCTGTGCCGGCCGGCGCTCGGCGTGATCGGCGTCTTCGGCTTCACCATGATCTGGGACCAGTACCTGCTGCCGCTGATCGTCTCGACGGACTCCAGCACCTGGACCCTGCCCATCGCCCTGCGCTCGCTCCGCTCCGACGAGGAGGTCGGCATCGGCGTGCTGCTCGCGGCCTCGCTGCTGGCGCTGCTGCCGTCGATCATCGTGTTCCTGGCGTTCCAGCGGCAGTTCATGCGGGGTCTGACAAGTGGCGCGATCAAGGGTTGATGTCCATGTATCTGGACGGGATCCCATATCCTGACACCCTGAAGCCGCCGCCGAGATGGGACGAGCATGGAGCCACAGCTGGTCAAGTCCGCCGAGCGGACCGTACGCATCCTGGAGACCCTGGCGGAGTCCGCCGCCCCCATGACGCTGTCGGAGCTCCAGCGGCGCACCGGCTTCCCGCGCAGCAGCCTCCATGCCCTCATGCGCACCCTCGTCGAACTCAACTGGGTCGAGACCGACACGACCAGGTCGGCGTTCGGGATCGGGCCGCACGCCCTGCTGACCGGCACCGCCTACCTCGACAAGGACCCGGCCCTGCGCTTCGCCCAGGAGACCCTGGAGGACCTGCGCGACGAGATCGGCCAGACCGTGCACTTCGCCCGCAGGGACGAGGCCCACGTCCTCTACCTGGCCACCCGCGAGTCGCGCGAGGCCGGTCACGTGATCCCCAGGGTGGGCCGGCGGCTGCCCGCCCACGTCACCGCGCTCGGCCAGGTGCTGCTCGCCCAGCTCACCGACGACGAGGTCGTGGCACTGCTGCCCGACCCGCTGCCGGCGCTGACCGAGCACACCATCACCGACCTGACCAAGCTGACCGGCGAGCTCGACCAGGTCCGCACCCGCGGCTGGGCCCTCGAACGCGAGCAGGGCACCCCCGGCGTGGCCTGCGTGGCCGTGGCGGTCGACTACCGCATCCCGGCCACCGACGCGATCAGCTGCTCGATGCCGGCCGGGTCGCCGCCCGCCGAGATCGAGCGCGTCACCGAAGCGGTGATCAAGCACACCCGCAAGCTGGCTGCCACTCTGCGCAGGGAGGGCATCCGCTAGACCCCCTCGTTGGAAGGACTGCCGAATGCGGCTGGATGGTGTTCTCTTCTTTCCCGTGACCCCCTTCGACGGCGACGGCGCCGTCTCTGCGCCGGTGCTGGCCGAGCACGTCTCCGCCGGGGTCGCGGCCGGGGCGGGAGCAGTGTTCGCCGCCTGCGGCACCGGTGAGTACAACGCCCTCGACCTCGCCGACTACGCCGAGGTCATGGCCACGTCGGTGGCGGCCACGGGCGGGCGCGTGCCGGTGTTCGGCGGGGCGGGCGGGCCGCTGCCCACCGCCAGGGCCACCGCACGGGCCGCCGCCGACAGCGGCGCCGACGGGTTGCTGCTGCTGCCGCCCTACCTGGTCAGCGCGCCGCCCGCGGGGCTCGTTCGGTACGTGCGGGAGGTGGCGGCGGCCACCGACCTGCCGGTCGTCATCTACCAGCGGGGGAACGCGCGCTTCTCCCCCGCCGCCGTGGCCGAGCTCGCCGCCCTGCCGAACGTGATCGGCTTCAAGGACGGGCTGGGCGACCTCGACCTGCTCCAGCGCATCATCCTGACCGTCCGGGCGGCCGCGCCCGCCGGAGAGTTCACGTTCTTCAACGGACTGCCCACCGCCGAGCTGACCGTGCCCGCCTACCGGGGGCTCGGGGTGAGCCTGTACTCCAGCGCCGTGTTCGCCTTCGCGCCCGAGATCGCGCTCGCCTTCCACCAGGCGGTGACCCGCGGGGACGACCTGCTCGTGCAGCGGCTGCTCACCGGGTTCTACCTGCCGCTGGTGGAGCTGCGGGACCTGGTGCCGGGGTACGCGGTCTCGCTGGTCAAGGCAGGCGTGCGGATGCGGGGGCTGGACGTCGGCGGCGTCCGCGCCCCCCTGACGGACCCGGCCCCCGACCACCTGGCCACCCTGCGGCGCCTCATCGCGAGGGGCCTCGAACTGGCCACGCCCTGACCCGCTCCTGGCTTCGAGAAGCGCCTGGCGGGCCCGCGTTCCAAGGCCGTGGGCGGCCTGTCACGCCGTCCGCGGGCGGCCGTCCACCCGGCGCGGGATCCCGAGGGGGTTGGCGTCCTTGAGCTCGTCCGGGAGCAGCGCCTCCGGCCAGTCCTGGTACGCGACCGGCGCCACCCACCGCCCGATCGCCGTCGCCCCCACCGACGTGTACGCCGACGTCGACGCGGGCCACGGCCCACCGTGGTGCATCGCCCAGCAGACCGCCACCCCGGTCGGCCATCCGTTCCAGATCAGCCGCCCCGCCTTCCGGCCGAGCACCTCGACGATCGCCTCGGCCTCGTCCGGATCACCGCCGTGAACGGTCGCCGTGAGCGACCCCTCCAGCCGCTCCAGCACCCTCCTCAGCTCGGAAACCTCCCGATAAGTCACTACAACTGCCGCCGGTCCGAAGCACTCCTCCGCGATCCCCGGCAGGCGCTCGCCGAACGACTCCAGATCGGTCGTGAACACCTTGGGCGCCACCGCCCAGGCCCCCTCCCCCGGCTTCCCCTCCGCCAGCAGGGTCAGCTCGCCGAGCCGGCCAAGCCCGCCCAGATATCCGTCCCTGATCCGCTCGGCCAGCATGGGGCCGCCGCTCGCGCCCTCCACCGCCGCGACCAGCGCCTTGCGCAACTCGTCGTCCTCGGGCACGAACACGAGCCCCGGGTTCGTGCAGAACTGCCCGACCCCCAGCGTCAGCGACGCCGCGAACCCGCTCGCCACCTCCTGCGCCGGCGCCGACGGCAGCACGACCACGGGGTTGACGCTGCCCAGCTCGCCGTAGAAGGGGATGGGCGTCTCCCGCTCGTCGATCAGCTTCTGGATCGCCTTGCCGCCCGCCACCGACCCGGTGAACCCGGCCGCGACCACCCGCGGGTGGCGTACCAGGTCGGCGCCCGCCTGCATCCCCTGCACCAGCCCGAGCAGGTCCGGATAGGGCAGGGCGTTCCGTACGATCTTCGCCACCCGCTCGGACGTGTGCGGATGCCCCGGATGCGCCTTGACCACCACGGCACACCCCGCGGCCAGCGCCGAGGCGGTGTCCCCGCCGGCCACCGAGAACGCGAACGGGAAGTTGCTCGCCGCGAACACCGCGACGACCCCGGGCAGCGGATGGTTCATCCGCCGCACGTCCGGCCGCGGCGGCGTGAGCGCCGGGTCCGCGTGGTCGATGACGGCCTCCAGGTAGCCGCCGTCTCTGACGACCTGGGCGAACAGCCGGAACTGCCCGGCCGTACGCGCCACCTCGCCCCGCAGCCGTGCCTCTCCGAGCGCGGTCTCCCGGTCGGCGAGTTGCCACAGTTCGTCCACGTGCGCGGTGAGCGCGTCGGCGACGGCCTCCAGCGCCCCCGCCCGCTCGTCGGCCGGGGTGGCGCGCCACGCGGCCCCGGCCGCCGTCGCCGCGGAGACGATCAAGTCGACCCCGGCGCCGTCGGTCTCGGGCAGGCCGCCGCCCACGGTCTCACCGGTCCTGGGGTCGTATCCGTAGATCATCGAGTGGCCCTTCGGAGTCTTGACACTTTCTCGGCTCGATTCTTACAGTTGCGGCAACCTGTCCACAAATCTGGCTATTGTTCACATATATGGACGGCGGTTCTGAAATGATTATCCGGCAGATCCACGTCACCCCCGTCGCCTTCCGGGACCCGCCCCTCCTCAACGCCGCCGGCGTGCACGAGCCGTGGGCCCTGCGGACCATCGTCGAGATCGTCACGGACGAGGGCATCTCCGGACTGGGCGAGACCTACGGCGACCTCGGCCACCTCACCAAGGTCCGCGAGTGCGCGCAGGTCCTGCTCGGGCTCGACGTCCACGCGACCAACGAGATGTACGCGCGCATCGCGGCCACCGTCGGCGACGTCGTCACCGACCTGCACGGACTGACCGGCGTCGCCACCAAGGAGAAGAGCGTCGACCGGGTCTTCTCCCCCTTCGAGGTGGCCTGCCTGGACATCCGCGGCAAAGCGGCCGGCGTGCCCGTCGTGGACCTGCTCGGCGGGCGCGTCCGCGACGCCGTCCCCTACAGCGCGTACCTGTTCTACAAGTGGGCGGGCCACCCCGGCGCGGACCCCGACCGGTTCGGCCCGGCCCTCGACGAGGCGGCCCTGGTGGCGCAGGCCACCCTCCTGATCAAGGAGCACGGCTTCTCCTCGATCAAGCTGAAGGGCGGCGTCCTGCCGCCCGACCAGGAGATCGCCGGCATCCGCGCCCTGCACGAGGCGTTCCCCGGCGTCCCCCTCCGCCTGGACCCCAACGCCGCCTGGACCGTCGAGACGTCCATCCGCGTCGGCCGCGAACTCGACGGCGCCCTCCAGTACCTGGAGGACCCCACGCCGGGCATCGCGGGCATGGCCGAGGTGGCCAGGGCCGTCCCGATGCCGCTCGCCACGAACATGTGCGTCGTCACCCCCGCACACCTGCCGCCCGCCATCGCCGCCGGCGCGATCGGCGTGCTCCTGCTGGACCACCACTACTGGGGCGGCCTCGTACGATCCGCACACGTCGCCACCCTCTGCGACACCTTCGGCCTGGACCTGTCGATGCACTCCAACTCCCACCTCGGCATCAGCCTGGCCGCGATGACCCACCTGGCCGCCGCCACCCCGAACCTGACCTTCGCCTGCGACACCCACACCCCCTGGCAGGACGGCCAGGACGTGGTGCTCCCCGGCAGCCTGCGCTTCGTCGACGGCGCCGTACCGGTGCCCACCGGCCCGGGCCTCGGCGTCGAACTGGACCGCGACGCGCTGGCGGTCATGCACGAGCAGTACGAGACCTGCGGCCTCCGCGCCCGCGACGACACGGCCTACATGCGGCGCATCGAACCTTCCTTCTCCGCGAGGATCCCCCGCTGGTGAACGTCGCCTACGTCTACCCCTGGGACGTCGTCGGCGACCCGGCCGCCCCCGCCCGCCTGGCCGAGCTGGGCGTCGGCACGATCGCCCTGGCCGCCGGCTACCACTCCACCCGCGCCGCCACGCCGTACCACCCGGCACACCGCGTCCTGGACGTCCCCCATCCCGCCTTCTACCTGCCGATCCGCCCCCACGCCTGGTCCCGCCTGGTCCCCGCCGCGCCCACCTGGACCCCGCCGGACGCCTACCTCCAGGCCCAGACGGCCCTGCGGCAGGCCGGCCTGAAGGTCCACGCCTGGGTCGTCCTCACGCACAACTCCTACCTCGGAAGCCGGTTCCCCGAGATGGTCGTGCGCAACGCCTTCGGCGACCCGTACCCGTACGCGCTCTGCCCTGCCCATGAGGACGTCCTGGCGTACTGCGAGACCCTCGTCACGGAGATCCTCACCCTCGCCGAACCGGACGGCCTGATCCTGGAGGCGTGTGGGCCGATGGGGTTCGGGCATCAGGGCGTGCACGAGAAGACGTCCGGCGCCGACTGGACCCCCACCGACGCCGCCCTCCTCTCGTTGTGCTTCTGCACCGCCTGCGCTCCTCAATACCCCCCGGAAACCGCCGCACAAGTCCGCACCACCATCGACACCGGCAGGCCGTCCTCCACCACCGTCCCCCTCCCAACCACCCCCCCACCCGCCTCAACCAACCCCGCCGTTGCCTCCGAAACCCCGACCACCGCCCCTTCGACTGCCGACACCTCAACCAACTCCACCGCGACCTCTTCTCCCCCAACCGCCTCCACCGCGACCTCTTTGTCCCCAACCGCCTCCACCGCGGCCACACGCACGACAGGCGCGCCGCCCGCAGCTCCAAGCAGCGCACAGGCCGTCGCCCGAGCCCCCCACCCCCCGAAATCCCCCTCCACAGGCCCCGGCACCCCGCTCCTGGGCACCCCACCCCCGTGGCCCTCGGCCGCGGAGACCCCAACTCCAGGGCCCCCAGCCTCAAAGACGTCAGCCTCGGAGACACCAGCTTCCGGTCGGCCAACCTCAGAAACCCCGCCCTCAGAGGCCCCCACTTCAGAAACCCAAGCCTCAAAGACCCCCGCCTCACGGCTCCTCACCTCAGAGACCCCACCCTCACGGACCCTCACCTCAGAGACCCCACCCTCACGGCTCCTCACCTCAGAGACCCCACCCTCACGGCTCCTCACCTCAGAGACCCCACCCTCACGGACCCTCACCTCAGAGACCCCACCCTCACGGACCCTCACCTCAGAGAACCGAGCCCCAGAAGCCCGAGGTTCGGTGCCCCGAGCGTCAGGGGACCCAGCGCCAGGCACCCGGGGTGTAGCGGCCGAAAGCGCTGCTCGGTCATTTCCAAACACCACAGTCCGCACCCCCACCGCCTCGGACACCACCGGCCATCCCACCCCCCACCACCCCATCGACACGATGGACCTCGCCCTCGGCCCCCTCGCCGACGAGGTAAGAGCAACCCGGGTGAGACTGTCAGCCTCCCTCCGCCGCCGCCTCATCTCAGCCGCCCGGCGAACAGCGCCGAACATCCCCATCACGCTGCACGCCGACCCGAACCCATGGGCTACCGGCGCCTTCGCCGCCCTCCCCTCGGGCGACCCGAACCTGAACGTCCTCGTGGGCAACTGCTGGGGCGACACCCGCACCGACGCCGCCCGCCTCACAGCCCTGGCGAACCTCTGCACGCCCGGCCAACGAGTAGGCGCCTACGTCCTGACCCTCCCACCCCGCCCCGCCGACGCAGCCGCCCTGGCCGAACAACTGAAGATGTACGCCGATGCCGGCGCCACAGAATTCCACCTCTACCACGCAGGCCTGGCGTCCCCCCATCGCCTCTCCGCCATCGCAACCGCGCTCCGCCTCTTTGAGTAGCCGCACTCCAATGGCCTGCACAGCCCCCAAAGCCCGACCACGAACCACTGACCGATCACCGTTCCGAACCGAGCCAACAGCGGGCCCTGAGCTCCCAAGAGACCACCAACGGTGCAGCCCACAGCGAGCCCCACGCCTCACCACCAACAGGACAGCCGCCGACAACTCACCGAAACACGGACCCATCTGATCAGTAGCGCCGCCCTGCGACCGGCACCTCACACCCTCAGACGAACAGACACCAACCCAGCGGTGCCTCCTCCTCACCCGCAGATGCCTCTGTCGCGAAACGAGCCACCGTCGCAGAGAACAGCGACGCACCAGGCACGCGTCGATCTCCAAGCCCTCGGATTCACACCGGAGAGCTCGCACGAGGTCGCTGATGGCTCGCCGTGCGAGCCGAAGCCCCACGCGACGATCGACCCCGCAGCGTGATCGACCACCTGGCGAAGGTCGCAGACCGCCCTGCCACGATCATCGATTGCCCGCCTTGGCGCAGCAAAGGCGGGCGAACACTCACGTACCAGCGCGAGCGAAGGAAGCCACAACCAGCCGCTCTCCAACAGCACGCCATGACACAGGCAACCCACCGCACCTCAACGGGCGCAAGATTCACACCACAGACCAGGTGCTCCCCCGCCATCCATCACCATCACCGTCCGGAAGCCAAGGTCACCCACCTGACCAGCTCCAGCCACCCACCCGACACCCCAACGCACCCTGCCATGTCGGCCGCCGGCGCAAGCCCTAGCCTGCTGCCCACTCCACCCAGCATCCGGACCGACGGCACTCATTCCATCATCGCAAGCCACTTCACGTGCGCTCCCCCGAACGGCCCTCTACGAGCCCCGACCGCATCCATAAGCCACCGCGCGCTTGCCTCCGCCCCGGCGATCAACTCCGGCGGATACCCCAGCACCACCTGATGCTCGGCGAACTCGTCCTCATCGTCGAGAATGAGCCGCCCATCCCGCTTCCTGATCACGTCGAGATCGAGATCGAACATGGTGACCTCGCCATCTCGCCACTCGGGAACCGTGGTGACATCCACATAGACCTCAGTGCGATGCGGTGCCGCATTGAACGATGCGGTCCACCAGGCATCCCGCGGGAACAGCATGATCGCGTGGTTGTCCCAGGTGATCGCCGGCCCATCCCCCTTGCGGGCAACCGTCCCTCCGGGCACGGCCACCCAAACCCCGTATTGATCATCTCCGAGCACCGTGCCCAGATGGTTCCAGTGCAACGCCCCGCCGTACTTCCGAAACACCACCCGTACATCACTCATAGAACAAATCTACTTTTCGTCGCCCCCCACCACGAGAACCGAGAGGTCACCTCTCTCCTCCCCTCCTCAGTCCGCCCTCTCCCAGCCCCTGAAGCCGCCCCCTCGCCACAGGCTCGGTCCCGCACAGCACATGCCTCAAGCCACTCAACACTCCCCAGAATCGACGGACTTTCCCCTTAACCAACTCCTAGAAGACGAGCCAGCCATCAGCGGCCACTCCCAACTACCCTCTGAGACCCCCTGAGGGACTTGCACTGGAAGCAGAAATACAGCTCGTCCATAACTCCAAGTGCACACCGAGCGCATTCAGACTTCTGACCTGCGAACCACACCGACGAGCGCCCCGTACTCCCAACCGGTCCAGCGCCAGCCCACTCGCGCTACACAAGGCCAGCATTACCTCCGCCGGAAAGTCACCCATTCTAAGCAGTCACGCCCTCATCAGAACAAAGCTCACCACGCCTCACCGGAACCACATCATCCTCAGCCAGCGCACTCCGCCTTTACCCGCCCTCACTTCAAGCAAGCCGGGAGGAACTTCTACAACCGCACACCAGATACCACACAGTGGCAATATCATCTCATCAGACCCCAACAACATCAGCTTGATAAGCTGCGACCTATCGCCCAAAGAACCAGGCATTTTCGCCGTCCCTACCCCCGCTCACACACTTTCAGCCGAAGAACGCTCCAAGGAGCCCCTTACCACTTCCCTCGGATCCCACTTAAATAGTGAGCCGTGGTAACACGTAGCGAGTTGACCGACAAAACATGGGATCAGACCGCCCCCTACTCCCGTCCGCAGCAGGCCCTGGCCGCCCCTGGCGTGGACACCGGCAGGCAGTGAAGGGAATCCTTTGGCGCTTTGAGACCGGATCGACCTAGCGAGAAATCCCAAAACGCTACGACCCCTGGCACACCTGCTACGAACGCCACAAACGCGAGACCGAGGACGGAACATTGGCACGGGTCCTAGCGGAGTCACAAGCCGAAGAAGACTCCCTCCCCCAGAGCATCACCCAGCCACCAAACCCGCACAACGCGAAACTCTCATAAGACTCAAATCCCACTAGACAACCCCTCAAATTCGCAACAATTACACCTAAGGCCGCAAAAAGCACCTGGCCCCACTCGCCCTGAACCGTCCACCTTCGCCGATCCGCCAGCATCAAGATAAGAATTCGCTACCACAACTAGGCCACCGGCTAGTAATCTTCACCCTGAGCAAGCCGAAACAGCGAACAGCTCCACACCCACCTGTTCAAGTAGGACAGATCGATCCGATACCGGATC
Organism: Nonomuraea sp. NPDC004702; assembly: GCF_053601695.1. NCBI lineage: Bacteria > Bacillati > Actinomycetota > Actinomycetes > Streptosporangiales > Streptosporangiaceae > Nonomuraea > Nonomuraea sp. NPDC004702. The sequence continues at coordinate 907 of NZ_JBSGCE010000049.1, read as the reverse complement.
CCACAGACACCCGCGCGGGCACTTAGAATCCCCCTCCATTTTGCCCGCGCGGGCACCTACCAGTTCCCCATTCCGGCCCGCGCGGGCACCAACCCCTACACCTGTGCCCGCGCGGGCCGTCCCTTTGGGGTCGTGCAATGCCGCACAAAACCCACCATCGATGTTCACACCCAAGCCCCACGAGCGCGTAGGCCCTGCCCCCGCAGTCGATGGGACAGCAGGCGGGCACCAAGCCCCTCCCCCGAAGGGACAACCGCCTCCATCACGACCAAACAGACCCTGTAACCCACCCCAGCATGTCCATCCTCAGTACGCCACCATGCCGCTTGCACCGCCCCCTGCCTGCTGCTCCATCAAGCCATCGGCCAACGACTCCAGCCGCACCTCTCCAAAACTAGGCACGCATTCAAACGCCGCAGCACCCACATCACGCGGCTCCAGCGAAAACCCTCCCGCTGCCCCCCGGCTCCCCTACGCCGGAACACTTTTTCCTTCGACGCCCGTCGATGCCGACACAGTCGACGAACACACCTCCTGGTCGCCCCCACTGCCCATGACTCGGTTGACTCGGTTGACGCGAATCGCCCCAGTACCGCCCCCCCTGAAGCCGAGAACCAAGAGCACCCTCAGCGGCGGAGACGCCGCCCGCGTCTTCGCGGCTTAGCCATGATCGACCCTGATCAGTGCCTACGCCCCGCCTTCGCCTCGCAGAAAACCCGAACCAGCCGAGAATCGATCAAGGACGATTGCCACGCATCCGGCAGACGATGGTTCCCACGGCACCCTGAACCCGCCACCGAAACTCAGGCCGACGGGTGTGTCCAGTTAACGGTGTATCTCGATCTTGATTAGTTATCGGGTCGTTGGGGTCAGGCGGCCGTCGAAGGTGATGGCGAAGGCGTTCAGG
>NZ_JBSGCE010000048.1:0-67323 GCF_053601695.1 Nonomuraea sp. NPDC004702 | reverse complement strand
CGAGGTCTGGACCGACAGCGCCGAGGACCTCGCCCTCTACGTACGCCCGGACGAGCTGCACCAGAGCTTCAACTTCGCCTGGTTGCAGGCGCCGTCGCGCTCGCGGCCGCCGGAGCCCCGGACCGGGCCAAGCCGGGGCCGAGTGGCCGTGGCCGCCACGGGGGCGCGGTCACGGCCGGGGGGAATGGCCTGGCCCCCTTCTGCCCGGCCCGGCAGGCGTCTAACACCCTGCGGCAAAGAAAACTCTCGGTGAGTTAAAAATAACCTTGCGGCTGTTTGCCCCGCTCGGCGCGCCGTAGGCGGTTCGTAAAGCCTTTCGCATTACATGTCCATTATGTCCACTCGCCTACCCTGGGCGGCATGGGACAGTGGCGAGCCCCCGGCGGCATCCTGGTGGAGGCGATCATCCTCGATGATCGTCCACTGCTGCGCGTCTCCCACCGCGTCAACGGCCGGACGTACCTGCGCGGCTACTGCAAGACGGTGTCCGAACTGGACGAACACGGTGTAGACCTCGGCGAACTGGTGGAAGACACCTCGCTTGACCATTTGTAGACCCCGGCCCGCCACTGTCGATCAACCCCCCGGGGTACGGCATGATCCATGGTGGGGCTGCCGGCCTACGCGCCGATGATGGCCCAGCTGGGCACCCTGACCTCCGTCCAGGGCGAGGGCTGGGCCGTGGAGATGAAATGGGACGGCGTACGCGCCCTCGCCTACGTCGAGGGCGGCTCGGTCCGCCTGATGTCCCGTAACAACAAGGACATCACCCCCGCCTACCCCGAGCTCCAGCTCATGGCCGGCTCCACCGGCCGGCACGCGGCCGTGATCGACGGCGAGATCGTCGCCTTCGACGAGACCGGACGCCCCAGCTTCGCCGCCCTCCAGCCCCGCATGCACCAGCGCAACCCCGCCACCGTCGCCGAGCTCACCCGGGCGGTGCCGGTGACGTTCATGGCCTTCGACATCCTGCACCTCGACGCCGACAGCGTGATCGGCCGCCCCTACCGCGAGCGCCGCGAGCTGCTGGAGGACACCCTGCGGCCCGGCTTCCGCTGGGAGGTGCCCGTGTGGTTCGCCGACCACGCCGACCGCGCCTTCGACTCCTCCCGCCAGCTCGGGCTCGAAGGGATCGTCTGCAAGCGGCTCGGCTCCCCCTACCGGCCCGGCCGGCGCAGCGGCGAATGGACCAAGGTCAAGAACGTCAGCGCCGCCGAGGTGGTCATCGGCGGCTGGCACCCCGGCGGCGGACGACGGTCCGGCATGATCGGCTCGCTGCTGCTCGGCGCCTACGACCCGCGCGGCCGCCTGCTCTACGTCGGGCACGTCGGCACCGGCTTCACCCAGCAGATGCTGCGCGACCTCCAGGACCTCCTCACGCCCCTGGAACGCCCCGGGCCGCCCTTCGACGAGCCCGTCCCACGCGAGCACGCCCGCCACGCGCACTGGGTCGAGCCCCGCGTCGTCGGCGAGGTCCAGTACGCCGAGGTCACCGGCGACGGCCGGCTGCGCCACCCCTCCTGGCGCGGCCTGCGCCCCGACCGCGAACCCGGCGAGGCGAGCACCGCCGAGTTCCTCGCCCCCGGGGACGCCGCGGCGGGCTGACCGGGCGCGACACGTCCCGCTTGGGCACGCTAAGTGATGAAGTCATGACTTACAGTGATCGGAATCGCCTCGGACCGCCCAGGGGGACATCGTGTCGAAGACTCTGGTCACCACGCTCGCCGCGCTCGCCGGCGTCTCACTCGCCACCGCACTCACCACCGCGCTCACCACCGCGCCCGCCACGGCCCTCGTCACCCCGCCCGCCACCGCCGAACCGCCCCCGCTCAAGGCCCCCACCGCCCAGCACCCCGCCCAGCACCCTGCCCAGCGCCCTGCCCAGCGCCCTGTGCAGAGCCGGGACCGCAGTCCGGGCGCCGCGTCGTCGCCGATCATGCGCCCGGGACGCGCCGCCCGCTACTGGACGCCCGGCAAACAGGCCAAGGCCAAGGCCGTCGCCCTCCCGCCCAGCACGACCGGCCACGACACGGCCGCCCACGACACGGCCGCCAAGGGCACCGCCACCCAGAGCACCGCCGACCACAGCGCCGCCCAGAACAGCGCGGCCCAGAACAGCGCCGCCCAGAACAGCGCGGCCGAGCGGCGCAGCGTGCCCGGCGCCAAACGGCTCACCCCCGGCGGCGACGCCAACGGCTACGCCCCCGTGCGCCGGCCGTACACCGCCGACGGCAACAGCCGCGCCACCGGACGCCTGTTCTTCGTCAACGCCACCGGCCGCGACGACTCCTGCAGCGCCTCCGTCGTCCGCTCGGCCAGCAGGCTGCTGGTCATCACCGCCGCCCACTGCGTCTACAGCAGCCCCGACGGCTCCGCGTCCGGCACCTGGCACACCAACTTCGCCTTCGTCCCCGCCTACGACGGCCGCGCCGCCACCGCCGCGCAGCGCGAGCCGTACGGCAGATGGGGCGGACGGCGCGCCTGGAAGCCAGACGCCTACACCGGACGCACCGGCGGCGACTGGAACTCCGTCTACGACGTCGCGCTCGTCGAGGTCGGCGGCCGGAACCGCACCCTGCAGGACACCGTCGGCGCCTTCACCCCCCTGCGCAACGAGGGCGGCCGCTTCACCATCGCCACCTCCGGCTACCCCGGCGTGCTCGGCCGCCGGCCCTACGACGGACGCGACCAGCTCTGGTGCCTCGGCCGCACCCAGCAAGCCCGCGGCGAGAACACCACCGGCGACATGCTCGCCGCCCGGCTGGCCGGCGCCGGCGACCCGGCCGGACGGATGGAGACCTACAACTGCCACCTGGCCAAGGGCCACAGCGGCGGGCCATGGGTCGTCCGCGGCAGCGACGACCTGGTCGGCGTGCTGTCAGCGGGCAAGGAGGACGGCGAGCCCGACGGCAACTCCGTCGCCACCGCGCTCAACGCGGAGGGCTACGGCGCGATCGTCCGCCAGGCCGACCCCAAGGGCGTCTACGACTCCCTCTCCCTCGACGCCGCCGGCCCCGGCGCGCCCGTCCGCCGCGGCGGCACCGCCACCGTCACCGCGACCGTCACCATGCGCGGGCTCATGGCCGCCGCCCAGGTGCCCGTCACCCTCACGCTCCCGGCCGGCGCCACCCTGACCTCCGTCGACGGCGCCACCTGCCGCCACGGCGACCACCGGGCCGAATGCGTGATCGACGTCATCCACCCCGGCCGGCCGGTCCGCATCTCCGCCAAGGTCGCCGTCGGCCGCGACGCGGACGCCGCCCTGCCGGTCACCATGCACGTCACCTCCACCCGCCTCGACCCCGCCCAGCGCGACAACTCCGCCGTCCTGCGCCTGCGCACCGCCACCGGCTAGGCAGCGGCCGGCGCCGGTTCCCGCAGCGTCCGCGCCAGCAGCCAGGCCAGCACCGGGAAGGCGATCAGGCAGGCCAGCGCCGTCCTGAGCGAGGCGGCTTCGGCGACCGCGCCCACCAGCGGGCTGGTCAGGCCGCCCACGCTCACCGCCAGCCCCAGCGTGACGCCGCTCGCCGTGCCCACCCGGTTCGGCAGCAGATCCTGCCCCAGGGTCACGTGCAAGGAGAACGGGACGTACAGGGCGACCGACGACGCCGCGACGAAGACGTAGACCAGCGGGCCCGGCGCCAGCACCACCCCGGCCACCGCGGGCACCGCCGCCGCGTACGCCGCCCGCATCGCCGGCACCCTCCCCCACCGGGCCGCCAGCCGGCCGCCCAGCACCGTGCCCGCCGCCCCGCCCGCGAACAGCACGAACAACGCCACCGCGCCCGCCGCGCCGCCGCCCACGTACAGGGCCACGAACGCGCTCAGACCGACGTACACCACCGACCGGAAGACGATCACCGACGTCAGCCGGGCGAACCCCGGCCAGTCGTCACGGCCCACCGACCCCACCGCCGGACGCGCCCCGCCCCGGCCGCCCGCCAAGGCCCGCACCGCAGGGAGCGTCAGCACCGCCCCCAGCACCGCCGGCACGGCCAGCAGCGGCGAGGCCCCCAGCCCCCACGCCGACAACAGCGGCGTCACCAGCACCGGCGCCGAGGCGAACCCCAGCGTCCCGCCCAAGGAGAACCAGCTCATCCGCACATGACCGCCCTCGCTGGCGATCCTGGCCAGCCGCGCCGACTCCGGATGGTAGGCCGCCACCCCCAGCCCCGACACCGCCGCCGCCAGCCACGTCACCGCGTACGACCCCGTCACCCCGGCGCACGCCACGCCCGCCCCCGCCACCACCATGGCCGACGGGATCAGCCACGGCATCCGCCACCGGTCCGTCAGCAGCCCGAAGACCGGCTGCACGACCGACGACGACAACGTGGCCGCCAGCACGATCCCCGACACCGCCACATAGCCGTACCCCCGCCCGGACACCAGGAACGGCACCAACGCGGGCACCGCGCCCTGGTAGAAGTCCACGCACGCGTGCCCCGCCGCCAGCGACCGGATCCTGTTCACGCCACCGATGATGTCCCCGGCCCGACCTGGCCTGCTTCCGATAAATTGCCAATCTATGCCGAATATCCGCCACACCCCCGTGGCGCCCACCGGCCGCCGCCCCCTGGCCCCCGGCACGGGCATTGACGCCCACCGGCACGACACCCACCAGATCGCCTACGCCTGCGCCGGCATGCTCTCCGTCACCACCGACGCCGGCACCTGGGTCGCCCCCGCCAACCGCGCCATCTGGGTGCCCGCCGGCACCGTGCACGAACACCGCGCCCACGGCAGCACCGACCTGCGCCTGGTCGGGCTCACCGACAATCCGCTCGGCCTCGACCGGCCCGCCGTGCTCGCCGTCGGCCCGCTGCTGCGCGAGCTCGTCATGGCCTACACCGACGACGACGCCCCCGTGGGCGAGGAGCGCGAACGGCTCCTCGCCGTCCTGCTCGACCGGCTCAGACGCGCGCCCGAGCAGCCCTTCCACGTGCCCGCCGCGCGCGACCCGCGCCTGGTCGCCGTCTGCGCCGCCCTGCACGACGACCCCGCCGACGGACGCACCCTGGCCACCCTCGCCGCCCTGGCGGGCACCAGCGAGCGCACGCTCGCCCGGCTGTGCCGCCGCGAGCTCGGCATGAGCTTCCCCCAGTGGCGCACCCAGCTCCGCCTGCACCAGGCGCTGCTGCTGCTGGCCGACGGCCTGCCGGTGACCGTGGTCGCCCATCGCTGCGGCTGGGCCTCGGCCAGCGCGTTCATCGACGTCTTCCGGCGGGCGCTCGGGTACACGCCGGGCCGCGCCTTTACAATGTAGATTCGCTACACTTGTCAGACGTGAGCAAAACGAAAGGCAAGGGCGGCGGCACCCCGGCCACCATGGCGCTGACCAAGGCCAAGGCCGACTTCACGCTCCACCCCTACGATCACGACCCGAGCGCCCAGGCCTACGGCGAGGAGGCCGCCGACGCGCTCGGCGTGCCCTACGACCGCATCTTCAAGACGCTCGTCGCCGAGACCGAGAGCGGCCTCGCGGTGGCGGTCGTGCCGGTGTCGGGCAAGCTCGACCTCAAGGCCCTGGCCTCGGCGCTGGGCGGCAAGCGGGCCGCCATGGCCGAGGCGGCCAAGGTCGAGCGGGTGACCGGCTACGTGGTGGGCGGCATCAGCCCGCTCGGCCAGCGCAAGCAGCTTCCCACCGTGGTCGACTCCTCGGCGCTCGACCACGAGACGATCTACTTCTCGGCCGGCCGGCGCGGGCTCCAGATCGAGACCGCCCCCGACAACCTGATCACCCTCACCCGCGCGGTCACCGCCCCCATCGGCAAGGCCGGCTGAGCGTCCCGACGGAAGGCTACCGGGAGCGGTGGCGCCGGCGGCGGAACGACGGGTCGGGCGGCTACCGGGAGCGGTGGCGCGGGCGGCGGAACGACGGGTCGGGCGGGCCCTGCCCGAGCAGCCACTCGAACAGCCGCCGGTGATGCCGGAAGAACGCGCGCTCGCCCTGCCGCCGGTTCTTCTTCTTGTCCTGCTCCTGCGCCTCGGCCTCCTTCAGGCCGGGCGTGAACCCGCCGCCGAACCGGCCCATGTCCGGCCCGGGGAAGCCCCTCGGCTCGGTGTGGTCCAGGGCTTGCTGCATCGACTCGACCCAGATCGGGCCGGGCAGCGACGCCCCCTGCACGGCGCCGTAGTACTGGTCGCCGATCTGCACGCCCTGCAGCGGATAGCGGTAGGAGCCCCGGATGTCGCCGAGGCTCACCGCCGCCGCCAGGTCCGGCGTGTACCCGGCGAACCAGGCCGAGGTGTAGCCGTTGTTGGTGCCGGTCTTGCCGGCGGCCGGGCGGCCGACGCTCTGCCCCTGCATGGTGCCCTTGTCGAACACCCCGGACAGCACGTGGTTGACGGCGTCGGCGACCGGCCGTTCCATGACCTGCTCACAGGACGGCGGCACGTGCGCGCGCCGGCCGCTCCGGTCGGTGATCTCCACGATCGCCAGCGGCCGGCAGTGCAGGCCGCGCGCCGCGAACGTGGCGAAGGCCCCCGCGACCGTCACCGGGTCCATCTCGTTGACGCCCAGCGTGAACGTCGGCACCTCGCGCAGCGGCCGGCCGTCGGCCCGCACCGCCCCGAGGGCCCTGGCCGTCTTGACCACGTTGCAGAGCCCGACCTTGCGCTCCAGCATCATGTAGAAGATGTTCACCGACTTCCAGGTGCCGGTCTCGATGCTGTGCGGGCCGCCCGAGCCCTCGCCGCTGGCGTTGAGTATGCGCGTGCCGGGGTCGTTGACCGGCCGGCCGGCGCAGTTGCGGTAGCCCTGCGCGGGCACCAGCTCCCCCGGCGTCTGGAAGCCGTCGCCGAACCGCCAGCCCTGCTGCAACGCCGTGGCCAGGGTGAAGACCTTGAACGTCGAGCCCGCCTGGAAGCCCTGGCCGCCGCCGTGCGCCACGTCGGCGGGCAGGTTGAAGGTGGTCCGCGGGCCGTTCTTCTTGTTGCCGCGGTTGCGGCCGAACTCCTTGCTGGCCGCCATCGCCCTGATCCGGCCGGTGCCGGGCTCGACCATGGCCTCCGCGGCGACCTCGGTGTCCTCCGGCGAGACGTGCCGCCGGATCGCGCGCTCGGCCGCGCGCTGCGCGACCGGGTCGAGGCCGGTCCTGACCACCAGGCCGCCCCTCGCCATCCTGGCCCGCCGCTCGGCCGGGGTGTTGCCGAACGCCGGGTTCGACAACATCTCGTTCTGGACGTACAGGCAGTAGTAGGGGTACGCGCTCTGCCCGCAGCCGCCCGGCTCGGGCTTCAGCCGCAGGGCCAGCGGCGTGCTCTTGGCGGCGCTCGCCTGGGCCTGCGTGATCAGCTTGAGCCCGGCCATGCGGTCCAGCACGAGGTCGCGCCGCTCCTTCAGCCGCGCCTGGTGCGAGCGGCCGAGCGAGGGGTCGGTCGAGTACGGCATCCGCACCGCCCCCGCCAGCGTGGCCGCCTGGGTCAGCGTCAGCTTGGCGGCGGTGGTGGAGAAGAAGCGCCGGGCCGCCGCCTCCACGCCGTGGGCGCCGGCGCCGAAGTAGGCGATGTTGAGGTAGCGCTCAAGGATCTCGTCCTTGCGGTACTTGTGTTCCAGCGCCATCGCGTACCGCAGTTCGGTGATCTTGCGGGCCAGGTTGGGGGCGCGCGCCTTGTCCCGTTCCGCATCGGTGCGAGCGCTCTCGACCAGGATGTTCTTGACGAGCTGCTGCGTCAGCGACGAGCCGCCCTGCCGGATGCCGCCCGCCTGCGTGTTGGTGAGCAGTGCCCGCAACGTGCCCCGGACGTCGAGGCCGCCGTGCTCGTAGAAGCGGGCGTCCTCGATGGCCACGATGGCCTTGCGCATCAGCGGCGCCACGGCCCCGAGCGGCACGGCCGTCCTGTTGGCCTCGTAGAACTGGGCGAACTGCCTGCCGTCCTTGTCCAGCAGCCTGGTCACCTGCGCCAGGGGCTCCTCGCGGGGCGCGGGCGGCAGGTCGACGAAGGTGTCGGCGACGTTCTTGGCGGCCAGGCCGCCGCCGCTCACCACGGGAACGGCCAGTGCCGCCGCCAGCACCCCGCCGAGCGCCCCCGCCATGGCGAGGCCACCGATGGATCTGAGTACGGTCACGCAGATGATCTGCAACCAGCAGATCATCGGCAAACGCCCACTTCCCCGGTCTTTACCGTTCTCTTCGGATGTTCAGACCAAGCGAGGCGAACTGCTCGTACGGCCGGTGGTAGCCCCGCTCGATGTGGTGCACGCCGCGCAGCGTGGACGTCCCGTCGGCCACCGCTGCGGCCAGCACGGCCGAGAACCCGGCCCTGATGTCGGGCAGCGTCACGTCGGCGCCCCTGAGCTTGGAGACGCCGCGCACCACGGCCGAGTGCCGGGCGTTGGTGTCGTGGTAACGGCAGGCCGGCCCGCCCAGGCACTGGTCGAACACCTCGATCTCGCAGCCCATCCGCTGCAGCGCGGGCACGTAGACCAGGCGGTTCTCGAAGACCGTCTCGTGCAGCACCGACATGCCCTGGCTCTGCGTGAACAGCACCATGAGCGGCGTCTGCCAGTCGGTCATGAAGCCGGGGTGGGTGTCGGTCTGCACGGCCGCCGAGCGCAGCCCCTCGGGCGGGGCGGTGGCGCACAGGTACTCGTCGTTGATGTCGAACCGGGCGCCCATCCTGGCCAGCGTGGTGATCGCGGTGACCAGGCGGTCCTGGGGGCAGCCGTGCACGCGCACCTCTCCCCCGGTGATCAGCCCGGCCGCCAGGTAGGAGAACGCCTCGATGCGGTCGCCGGTCAGCCAGGTGGAGGCGCCGCGCAGGTGCTCGACGCCCTCGATGACGATCCGGCGGTCGGGCGACAGCTCGATCCGGGCGCCCATGCGCTGCAGGAACAGCGCCAGCTCCACCACCTCGGGCTCCATGGCGGCGTTCTTCAGCACGGTCTTGCCCTCGGCCAGCACCGCCGACATGAGGATCGTCTCCGTCGCCCCCACGCTGGGGTACGGCAGTTCGAGCCGGGCCCCGTTGAGCCGCTTGGCCTTGGCCGAGATGCCGGTGTCGCCCACCTCCACCTCGGCCCCCATCGAGCGCAACGCCTCCACGTGGAAGTTCACCGGCCGCCGCCCGATCGGGTCGCCGCCGACCAGCGGCACGAACGCCTCCCCCGCCAGGTGCAGCAACGGCCCGAGCATGAGGATGGGGATGCGGTTGAGCCCGGTGAACGCGTCGGGCACCCGCGGCCTGATCTCCGCCCCGCGCTCGATGCGGATCTCGGGACCGGCGATCTCGACGTGGATGCCGAGCGCCTCCAGCATCGCCGCGGTGATGCCCACCTCGCCCACGTCGGGGGCGTTGTGGATGCTGCTCTCGCCGTTGCCCAGCATGGCGGCGACCATGTGCTTGGACACACCGTTCTTGGAGCCCCGTACGACGACGTCCCCGCGGAGGGGGCCGGAGGGCTCGATCAACCAGACCTCTTCTGCAATCACGAAGCGAGCCTAACCGGGAGATACCATCGAGCTGGTTCGGATGCAGTTGTGAGGGGGAATGGCGTGACGAGGGAAGTACGCGCTTTTGCGGTAACTGTCCTCATACTCGCCACTCTCGGGGTCGCCGCCGGGCTCAGCTGGTCCGCGATCTCGCCGCGGGCTCCCTACCAGGTGACCGAGCACGGCCTGGTGCTGGCCGACCTCACCACGCAGGCGCTGATCGCGGCCGACGGCTGGTTCGCGGTGATCACCGGCGCGCTGGGGCTGCTCTGCGGCGGTCTGGCGTGGTTCGCCGGGCGGCGCTGGATGCTGGCGGTGCTGCTCGGGCTGTGCGCGGGCGGGGTGGCGGGCAGCTTCCTCACCTTGTGGGCCGGGTCCACGTTCACGGTCGGCGCGGTGGTGGTGGAGGCCGCGGCCGAGCCCGGGGTGCGGATCGTGCCCGGGGCGCTGAAGCTGACCGCCGAGGGGGTGCTGGTGGCCTGGCCGCTGCTCGCGGTCGGCCTGTTCGGGCTGCTGGAGGGCATGCACGGCTACCGAGAGTCGCCGTTGCGGCACCCGTACGGCCTCGAGCCCTAGACCGGCGGGCGGCGCAGGCCGTGGCCGGTGGCCTGCTCGAACGCGCGGGCCACGCGCAGCACCCGGGCGTCGGCGAACGGCCGCCCGACGATCTGCACCCCGACCGGCAGCCCCTCGGGCGTGAACCCGGCCGGCACCGAGGCCGCCGGCGCGTGCAGCACGCTGATCCAGTACGCCGAACGCATCCAGGCCAGGTAGTCGGGCAGCCGCTCGCCGTTGATCTCGCTCACGTGCGGCTGCTCCACCGGGAACGGCGGCACCTGGCTGACCGGCGCGAGCAGCACGTCGTAGGTGTCGAAGAAGCCGGCCATGCGCTGGTAGAGGCCGCTGCGCAGCCGTTCGGCGCGGGCCAGGTCGGCGCCGGTGACCGTGCGGCCCCGCTCGACGTTCCAGCTCGTGTTGGGGCCGAGGCCGGTCAGGTCGCCGAAGGACAGGGCGTAGTACCAGGCGCGGTAGATCCGGAAGGCGTCCTCGGCGTCGGACAGGTCGAGCGCGACCTGCTCGACGTGCGCCCCCAGCTCCTCGAACACGGCCGGCGCCGTCGCGGTCACCGCGGCCGTGCGCGGATCGACCGGCAGCCCGCCCAGGTCGGGGCTCCATGCCACCCGCAGCCCGCGCACCCCCTGCTCGGGCTCGGGCGCGAACTCCTCCTTGATCGCGAACGGCGACCGGGCGTCGAACCCGGCGACGGCCCCGAGCATCAGCGTGAGGTCGTCGACCGTGCGCGCCATCGGCCCCGGCACCGCCAGCGTGTACCAGGCGGCCGTGTCGGAGGGGTCGGGGACGCGGCCCGGCGTGGGGCGCAGGCCCACGACGTTGCAGAACGAGGCGGGGTTGCGCAGCGAGCCGCCCATGTCGGAGCCGTCGGCCAGCGGGACCATGCCGGTGGCCAGGGCCGCCGCGGCCCCGCCGCTGCTGCCGCCGGCCGACCTGGCCAGGTCGTAGGGGTTCCTGGTGGCGCCGAACACCTCGTTGACGGTGTGCGAGCCGGTGCCGAACTCGGGCGTGTTCGTCTTGCCGATCGTGATCGCCCCGGCGGCGCGCAGCCGGCGCACGATCAGGTCGTCCTTGTCGGGGACGTTCCGCGCGAACAGCGGCGAACCGTACGTGGTGCGGATGCCCGCGGTGTCCACCAGGTCCTTGTGGGCCACCGGGACGCCGTGCAGCGGCCCCTCGGGCTCGGCCGCGTCGGCCGCCCTGGCCGCCTCCAGCGCCCGCTCGGCCACCAGCGTCACGATGGCGTTGACCTGGGGGTTGACCTGCTCGATGCGGTCGAGGTGGGCCTGGAGCAGCTCCACGGCGCTCACCTGCCCGGCCCTGATCAGGCGGGCCATCTCGGTCGCGGTCAGGTAGTGCAGTTCGCTCACCCTGCGATCCTGCCCCACCCGCGCGCCGGGACACGACGGCGACCTTTGCCCACCTCCCCCGCCCGCCTTGGCACCCGCCCACAAGCCGGTCCGGCGAGCCCCGGCGCGGTCACGCGCCGAGGCGGGCCGCGCCGAGGAGGCTCCGGAGGGTCAGGCGCCCAGGCAGGCGGGGCCGAGGAGTTGCTTGAGGTCGCCCATCAGCGCCGGTGACGGCGACACCCGCAGGCGGTCGTCGACCCGCATGACGGTCGTCTTCGGCCCGTTGTGCACCTGGAGGTGCACCTCCGAGGTGCCCGGATGCGTGGTGAGGATCTCCTTCAGCCGCCCGACCACCGGCGGCGTGCACCGGGTCAGCGGCAGGCTCACCAGCAGCGGCCCGCCCGCCTCCTGGGTGAGGTCGGGCGCGGTCACCTCCATGGCGATGACCTTCGCGACGTCCTCCCGCTTGTCGATGCGCCCCTTGACGAAGACGATCGCGTCCTCGGCCAGGATCGTCGAGCACAGCTGGTACGCCGACGGGAAGATCATCACCTCGATCGCGCCTTCGAGGTCCTCAAGCTGGGTGAGCACCCACGTGTCACCCTTCTTGGTGACCTTGCGCTGCACCCCGCTCAGGATGCCGCCCAGCGTCACGACCTGCCCGTCGGCCCGGCTCTCGTCCTGGACGGCGGCGATCGAGCAGTCGGCCCCCGCGGCCAGGATGTGCTCCACGCCGAACAGCGGGTGGTCGGAGACGTAGAGGCCGAGCATCTCCCGCTCGAACTGCAGCAGCGTGTTCTTGTCCCACTCCCCGGGCGGGATCTGCACGTCGAAGGTCTGGTCCTCGCCGCCGTCGATCGCGCCGAACAGGGAGTCCTGGCCGATGGCCTCGTTCTTCTTGATGTCGATGATCGCGTCGACGGCCTGCTCGTGCACCATGACCAGGCCCTTGCGCACGTGGCCGAGCGAGTCGAAGGCCCCGGCCTTGACCAGCGACTCGATCACGCGCTTGTTGCACACGATCGCGGGCACCTTGCGCAGGAAGTCCTTGAAGTCGGCGAAGCGGCCCTTGGACTTGCGCGCCGAGATGATGCCGTCGACGACGTTGCCGCCGACGTTGCGCACCGCCGAAAGGCCGAAGCGGATGTCGGTGCCGCGCGGGGTGAAGTCGAAGTCGGAGTCGTTGACGTCGGGCGGGAACACCTTGATGCCCATGCGGCGGCACTCGTTGAGGTAGAGGGCCGACTTGTCCTTGTCGTCCTTGACGCTCGACAGCAGCGCCGCCATGTACGCGGCCGGGTGGTTGGCCTTGAGGTAGGCCGTCCAGTAGGAGACCAGGCCGTAGGCCGCCGAGTGGGCCTTGTTGAAGGCGTAGTCGGAGAAGGGCAGCAGGATGTCCCAGAGCGTCTTGACGGCGTCGGCCGAGTAGCCGTTGTCCTTCATGCCGCTCTCGAAGGACTCGAACTGTTTGTCCAGCTCGGCCTTCTTCTTCTTGCCCATCGCCCGGCGCAGCAGGTCGGCTTTGCCGAGCGAGAACCCGGCGACCTTCTGCGCGATGGCCATGACCTGCTCCTGATAGACGATCAGGCCGTAGGTCGTGTCGAGGATCTCGGCCAGCGACTCCTTGAACTCCGGATGGATCGGGGTGATCTCCTGCTGGCCGTTCTTGCGCAGGGCGTAGTTGGTGTGGGAGTTGGCGCCCATCGGGCCGGGACGGTAGAGGGCGCCGACGGCCGAGATGTCCTCGAAGTTGTCGGGCTTCATCAGCCGCAGCAGCGAGCGCATGCCGCCGCCGTCGAGCTGGAACACGCCCAGCGTGTCGCCCCTGCCCAGCAGCTCGTACGTCTTCCGGTCGTCGAGCGGCAGCTTCAGCAGGTCGATCTGCTCGCCGGTGGTGGACTCGATCATCTTCAGGCAGTCGTCGATGATCGTGAGGTTGCGCAGGCCCAGGAAGTCCATCTTCAGCAGGCCGAGCGTCTCGCAGGTCGGGTAGTCGAACTGCGTGATGATCGCGCCGTCGGAGTCGCGGCGCATGATCGGGATGTGGTCGGTGATCACCTCGCGGGACATGATCACGCCGGCGGCGTGCACGCCCGTCTGCCTGATCAGGCCCTCCAGGCCCTTGCCGAGGTCCATCGTCGCCTTGACGTCGACGTCTTCCTCGTAGAGCCGGCGCAGCTCGCCGGCCTCGTTGTAGCGCGGGTGGTCCTTGTCGAAGATGCCCGACAGCGGGATGTCCTTGCCCATCACGGCCGGCGGGAACGCCTTGGACACCTTGTCGCCCAGCGCGTAGGGATAGCCCAGGACGCGACCGGCGTCCTTGATGGCGGCCTTCGCCTTGATGGTGCCGAACGTGGCGATCATGGCGACCTTGTCGGCGCCCCACTTCTCGGTCACGTAGCGGATCACGTCGCCGCGCCTGCGCTCGTCGAAGTCGATGTCGACGTCGGGCATGGAGACGCGGTCGGGGTTGAGGAAGCGCTCGAAGATCAGGCCGTGCGGGAGCGGGTCGAGGTCGGTGATGCCCATCGCGTACGCCACCAGCGAGCCGGCCGCCGAGCCACGGCCCGGGCCGACCGGGATGCCGTTCTGCTTGGCCCACATGATGAAGTCGGCGACCACGAGGAAGTAGCTCGGGAAGCCCATCTGCTCGATGATGCCGATCTCGTACTCGGCCTGCCGCTTGTGCTCGTCGTCGTAGCCCTCCGGCCAGCGGCGGTCCATGCCCTCCCAGACGGTCTTGCGGAAGAACTCGCTCTCCGTCATGCCGTCGGGGATGGGGTAGGTGGGCATGAGGTTCTTGAACTCGAAGAACCCGGTCGGATCGACCTTCTCGGCCACCAGGAGCGTGTTGCGGCAGCCCTCGGCCCACAGGTCGGAGGAGTCGACGGCGCGCATCTCGTCGGCGGTCTTGATGTAGTAGCCGGAGCCGTCGAAGCGGAAGCGGTCGGGGTCGGACAGCTGCTTTCCGGTCTGGATGCACAGGAGGGCGTCGTGGGAGGCGGCGTCGGACTCGTAGGTGTAGTGGGAGTCGTTGGTCACCAGCGGCGGGATGGCGAGCTCTTTGCTGATGCGGGTCAGGCCGTCGCGGACCCGGCGCTCGATGTCGAGGCCGTGGTCCATGATCTCCAGGAAGAAGTTGTCCTTGCCGAAGATTTCCTGATATTTCGCGGCGGCCTTGAGCGCCTCGTCGTACTGGCCGAGCCGCAGCCTCGTCTGCACCTCGCCCGACGGGCAGCCGGTGGTGGCCATCAGGCCGTCGGCGTGCTCGGCCAGGATCTCGGCGTCCATGCGGGCCCACTTGCGCACGAAGCCCTCGGTGTAGGCGCGCGAGCTGAGCTTCATCAGGTTGTGCAGGCCGGTCTTGTTGCGCGCCCAGATCGTCATGTGGGTGTAGTAGCCACCCGCCGAGACGTCGTCCTTCTTCTGGTGCGGCTCGCCCCACAGCACGGGCTTCTTGTTGTGCCGCAGCTCCGGCGCGACGTAGGCCTCGATGCCGATGATCGGCTTGATGCCGGCGCCCGTGGCCTGCTTGTAGAAGTCGTACGCGCCGTGCATGTTGCCGTGGTCGGTGATCGCGATGGCGGGCATGCCCAGGTCGCCGACCTGTTTGAACATCTGCTTGAGCCGGGCGGCCCCGTCGAGCATGGAGTATTCGGTGTGCACATGCAGATGGACGAACGAGTCGCTGGACGACATGGAGCGGCGCCTCCCCGGGTCTGGATGCGATGGTGCGCTCCGACTCTAGTGGGCCCGACCGACATCCCGGAGCCGCCTCGCGCGCCCCGCGGGACCGGCGCGCCGGAAGCGTCGCGGCCACCGGCCTCGATATCGTCTCCCTCACGCAAAGTAATGAAGGAGACACCGGGTGCGCACGCAGTCCGACGAGGGGTACAGCCACGCGCTGGGCAACCGCCAGATCCAGATGATCGCGATCGGCGGCGCGATCGGGGTCGGCCTCTTCCTCGGCGCGGGCGGCCGCCTGGCCGCCACCGGGCCCGCGCTCGTGCTCTCCTACGCCACCGCCGGGCTGGCCGCCTTCTTCGTCATGCGGGCGCTCGGCGAACTGGTGCTCTACCGCCCGGCCTCGGGCTCCTTCGTCGAGTACGCGGGCGAGTTCATCGGCCCGTGGGCGGCCTTCGCCAGCGGCTGGATGTACTGGGTCAACTGGGCCTTCACCGGCATCGCCGAACTGACCGCCATCGCCGCGTACGTCCACTACTGGGCCGGCGGCTTCCCCCAGTGGCTGACCGCGCTGCTCGCGCTGGGGTTCGTGCTGGCGGTCAACCTGCTGTCGGTCCGTCTGTTCGGCGAGCTGGAGTTCTGGTTCGCGATGCTGAAGGTGCTGGCCATCGTGATCTTCCTGGTGGTCGCGCTGGTGCTGGTGGTCTTCGCCGTCGGCGACGCCGGGCCGCGCAACCTGGTCGCGCACGGCGGCTTCTTCCCCACCGGCTTCCCGCTGGTGCTGATGAGCCTGCAGTCGGTGGTGTTCGCCTATGCCTCGATCGAGCTGGTCGGCATCACCGCCGGCGAGACCGCCCGGCCGCACGAGGTCATGCCGCGGGCGATCAACGGCGTGATCTGGCGCATCGCGATCTTCTACGTGGGCTCGGTGCTGCTGCTGGCGATGGTCCTGCCCTGGACGGCCTACAGCGCCGGCACCTCGCCGTTCGTCACGTTCTTCGCCGGGCTCGGGGTGCCCTGGGCGGCCGACGCCATGAACCTCGTGGTGATCACCGCCGCGCTCTCGTCCTGCAACTCGGGCCTGTACGCCACCGGCCGCATCCTGCGGTCGATGGCCACCAAGCGGGAGGCCCCCGCCTTCGCCGCCGCGCTCAGCTCCCGGCACGTGCCGATCGGCGGGATCGTGTTCACCGCGGCCATGTTCCTCGGCGGCGTGGCGCTGTTCTACTACCTGCCCGAGCGCGCCTTCAACATCGCCACGGCGGTCGCCTCGCTGGGGGTGATCACCACGTGGGGGGTGCTCGTCTACTGCCAGACCCGGCTGCGCGCCACCGGGCACCGGTCGGCGTTCCCGATGCCGGGCTCGCCGTACACCAACTGGCTGACGCTCGGGTTCCTGGTGCTGGTGATCCTGCTGATGCCGTTCGCCGACCGCGATCAGCGGGTGGCCTTCTTCCTCATCCCGGCCCTGGTCGCGGGCATCGCGCTCGGCTGGCTGGTGGTACGCCGCCGCCGCCGGACGCGGAAGGCCGCGCAGGAGGCGGGTTAGTCTCGTCCGGGCAGGAGTCGCCGCTCGGGGGAGGCCACACTGGACAAGCTGGACGACACACTCGATCCCGCGCTCGGCCGGGCGGCGACCGCCGTCCCCGCCACCGAGCCACCGGACACCACCGGGCCCGAGCCCGCCACCGCGTCCGCCACCATGCCCCTCACCGTGTCCGCTCAGGGGCCCGCCACCGTGTCTGTTCCCGGGCCCAGCCACGTGTCTGCCGCCGAGCCCATCGCCGGGCCCGCCACTGAGCCCGCCACCGAGCCGTCCGGCGTGCCCGCCGTCGAGCCGTTGGCGCCGGTCGGGGGCGGGGTCGGGGCGGAGCGGCAGGGGCGGGGGCGGCAGGTGTGGCGGGTCGCGGCGGCGGCAGCGGCGGCGGGTGCCGCGCTCGCGCTGATCGGCGTGCCACTGGGCGTCTACCCGAAGCTCGCCTGCGCCGTGCTCTCCCCCGGCTGCGGGCCGCTCCAGGAGCCGCGCGGCGACCTGCCGCGGCTGACCCGGCTGACGCCCGTCCAGGCGGCGCTGAGCGGCACGTACGTCGCGCTCGGCGACTCCTACTCCTCCGGCGAGGGCGTCTACG
Organism: Nonomuraea sp. NPDC004702; assembly: GCF_053601695.1. Taxonomy (NCBI): domain Bacteria; kingdom Bacillati; phylum Actinomycetota; class Actinomycetes; order Streptosporangiales; family Streptosporangiaceae; genus Nonomuraea; species Nonomuraea sp. NPDC004702. Next base: position 50,154 of record NZ_JBSGCE010000048.1, on the reverse strand, counting down.
AGCAGGACGCCGGCCCGGTCAACGACGGCGCCGACCGCTGCCACCGCGCCCGCGGCTCCTACGTCCCGCTGGTGGCGAAGGCGCACCCGTTCACCGGCGGCAGCGCCTTCTACGCCTGCAGCGGCGCCACCACCCGCCAGCTCCTGTCCGGCCAGTACGGCCAGCAGCCCCAGATCACCCGAGTCGGCCCGTCGGCCAGCCTGGTGACCCTGAGCATCGGCGGCAACGACGCGGGGTTCACCGACGTCCTGACCGGGTGCATCGTCAAGCTGCCCTGGTCGTCGGCCTGCGTCGACCAGGACGCCACGGTCGCCCGGCGCATCGCCGAGCTGCGGCCCAGCCTGACCAGGGTGCTCGGCGAGCTGCGCGCCCGCGCGCCGGGGGCCCGGGTCATCGTCCTCGGCTACCCCAGGCCGTTCCCCGCCTCGCCCGTCCGCACGGTCGACAACCTGAGCGTGGCCGACCAGCGGTGGCTCAACACCGTCACGCGCAAGCTCAACGACACGGTGGGCGCCGTCACGGCCGAGCAGGACCGCGGCCTGGCCGGCCTCGGCGCCCCCGGCAGCGTCGAGTACGTCGACGCCTACGAGGCGTTCACGGGCCACGAGGCCGGCACGCCGCAGCCGTACCTCAACAGCCTGGCCGTGGACATGGACCCGCTGACCGTCAACGCCCGCAGCTTCCACCCCACCGGCGACGGCTACCGCCGCTTCGCCGAGCTGATCAACCAGCAGATCGCCACCGGCCCCGGCCGCCCGTTGCACAACTACCGCCTCACCACCCCCTGAGCCGCGAGCGTCCCGCCCCCGGCTCAGGGATGGCCTCAGCGGCGGGCGCGTTCCTCGGCCAGGTGGAGGCCCGCCTCGATGACGGCGTTCATCACCGCCGCCAGCCGCTCCTCCCCCAGCTGGGGCGCCCGCGTCGCCATCCGCGCCACCAGCGCCCGCTCCCGCGCCAGGTCGCGCCCCGCGAACCCGCCCACCGGCTTGAGCCGCTGAACGACGCCCGCCAGGGCGGCGCGCCGCTCCAGGAGGGTGGCCAGCGCCGCGTCGACCCGGTCGATCGCCTCCCGGCACTCGGCCAGCGTCGCCGGCGACTCGGGCCGCAACAACGCGCCGACCAGCGTCACGGCCTCCTCGGCCGCCCGCACGTCCGCAGCCTCGTCCGCCCGCCCGGACGCGCCCGAGCCACCGGAGCCGCCGGTGCCGCCCGAGCCGCCGGTGCCGCCGGGACCGGCGACCACGAGGCCGTCGGCGCCCGCCGCCACGGCCGCCGCCGCCAGCCCCGGGTCGCGCGAGACGTCGGCCAGCACCGGACGCCCCGACGCGGCCCGCGCCGCCCGCAGCACCCCGAGGTCGAGCCGGCCCCCCTCGCACAGGACCACCTGGTCGTTCCCCTCGGCCGCGCAGTAGCCGGCCAGGCCCACCCATTCCTCCACCGACGCCGACGGCCGCCGCTCGACCACCACCGGCAGCCCGAGCCCGGCCGCGGCCCGCACCAGCGGGATGTCGCGCGTCCACGTGGCCCCCACCACCACGGCGTCGGCCAGCGCCGCGATCGCCGGCAGGTCGGCCGCCGAGTACGGCTCCACCAGCGTGGCCCGCTCCCCCAGCGCCTCACGCGCGTCGACCTGCCCCCGATGCGGGCGCAGGCTCACCCGCCCGCCGATCACCACGGCCGGGCCGTGACCCACGCGCAGCCCGCCGATCGTCACCATGTGCCGCTCCAAGGTCGATGTCATCTCGACTCCCCACTCGGGCCGGCCCAGCGAAGCCGGCAGGAAAACCAAAAAGGCAGAGACGGGGCGTCTCTGCCTTGTGCCGACTCCAGGTGGTCGCTAGCTGACGACCGGCCCTCCCGGAGCCGGCTCGGTAAAGGTGTAGCGACAAGTCATGTCTGAAACCTTACACCCGCCTCCACCTGCTGGACGTTCCTTCTCATATGGCGGACTGACCTTCCGGCGAGTCGCCGATGATCCCTCGCTATGGGAGTATTTCTTGGCCGAGAGGGAGGGTTTGAGGCCGTTGATGTCGGATCGCAAGCAGGACGGACGCCGCATCGCCGGCCGGTACGAGCTGCTGGAGCCCATCGGCAAGGGCGGCATGGGCATCGTCTGGCGCGCCCACGACGAGCTCCTCGACCGCACCGTCGCCATCAAGGAAGTCCGCTACGCCGCTGCCCTGGGCGACGAGGTGCAGCTGCTCAACCGGCGCACGATGCGCGAGGCGCGGGCCGCGGCCAGGTTCGAGCACCCCAACGTGATCGTCGTCCACGACGTGATCGAGGAGGACGGCCGGCCCTGGATCGTCATGCAGCTGGTCCAGTCGCGCTCCCTGGGGGCGGTGATCAAGCAGGAGGGGCCGCTGCCGCCCGAGCGGGTGGCCGAGATCGGCGTCGCCGTGCTCGACGCGCTGCACCGGGCGCACGAGGCCGGGGTGCTCCACCGCGACGTCAAGCCCGAGAACGTGCTGCTGGCCGACGACGGCAGGGTCGTGCTGACCGACTTCGGCATCGCCACGCTGGAGACCGAGACGCAGCTCACCGTGACGGGCCTGGCGGGCACCCCCGCGTTCATCGCGCCCGAGCGGCTCAAGGGGCTGCCCGCGCGCCGTGAGTCCGACCTGTGGTCGCTGGGCGCGACGCTCTACACGGCCGTCGAGGGCCGCTCGCCGCACGAGCGCGGCATGGCGCTGGCCACGATGCACGCCGTCCTGACCGACGAGCCCGACCCCGCCCCGCACGCCGGGCCGCTGGCCGGGGTGATCAGCGGGCTGCTGGTCAAGGAGCCGGTGCAGCGCCTGACGTACGAGGAGGCCGCGCGGATGCTGCGCGAGGCCGCCACCGCGTCGAGCCCGGCCGAGACCAGGCGGTTCCCCAGCCGGAAGCTGCGCGCCGCCGTCCCCGCCCCGGACCCCGTCGAGGACGAGGACGACACCCCGACCGACCCCGACCTGCCCGTCCCCCCGCCCAGGCCCGCGCCCCGGACCACGCCCAGGCCCGCGCCCACGCCGAGGAGCAGGGCCGCCGGCACGCCGCCGCCCGTCGGGACCGGCGGGCGGATCCCGCCCTCGACCAGGGACTCCGCGCTCCCCGACGCGCTCCCCGACGCGCCCACCGGCGAGCCCACGGTGAGCAGCCGCCGGCAGGGCCGCAAGTTCGGGCCGATCGCGCTGGCCGCCGCGGCGGTCGTGCTGGTCGCCGGGGTCGGCGGCTATCTCGGCCTGAGGTCGGCCCCCGAGGACCACTCGTCCAGGCCGCCGCAGGCCAGGCAGTCGGCCAAGGCCCACACCTCGTCCTCCGCGCCCACCGCGTCCACCTCGGGCACCGAGTCGAAGCCGCCGGCCACGAGCACGCCCTCGTCCTCGCCGTCCTCCTCGCCCTCGGCCACGCCGGACAAGACCGAGGACGCCGACCCGCTGCCCAGCGGCTGGAAGATGTACAAGGACAAGGAGCTCGGCTTCTCCATCGGGCTGCCCAAGGGTTGGGACGTCTGGGACCGCGGCGGCCGGCAGGTCAAGTTCAAGGGCCCCGGCGCGGCCCCGAACGCCTACCTGATGATCGAGGAGGCGGCCAAGCCCGGCAAGGACCCGTACAAGGACTGGAAGAAGCAGGAGCCGTCGCTCAAGCACAACTTCGGCGGCTACAAGAAGATCGGCATCAAGAAGGTCGACTACATGAAGGCCGCCGCCGACTGGGACTTCACCTGGAACACCAACACGGGCAAGACCCGGGTGCGCGACCGCGGCTTCATCACCGAGAACGGGAAGGCGTACGCCATCTACTGGCACACCCTCAACAGCCACTGGAAGAAGGACTACCACCTTTTCGAGGGCTTCAGCGCGACCTTCAAACCCGCCAAGTAGGCTTCCCTGCGTGGAAAGGCAGGTCAGCAACCGGTATCGCCTCATCGAGCCCCTCGGGGAGGGCGGCATGGGGGTGGTCTGGCGTGCCTACGACGAGCTGCTCGACCGTACGGTGGCGATCAAGGAGGTCCGCTACACGGGCGTGGGCGACGCCAAGCGGGCCGACCTCAACCGCAGGACCATCAGGGAGGCCAGGGCGGCCGGCCGCCTCGACCACCCGTCGGTGATCGTCATCCACGACGTCGTCGAGGAGGACGGCCGGCCGTGGATCGTCATGCAGCTCGTCCGGTCGCGGTCGCTGGCCGAGGTGATCGGCGAGCGCGGGCCGCTGCCGGCGGCGCTGGTGGCGATGGTCGGCGGCCGGGTGCTCGACGCGCTGCGGGCCGCCCACGCCACCGGGGTGCTCCATCGTGACGTGAAGCCCGAGAACGTGCTGCTGGCCGACGACGGCAGGGTCGTGCTGACCGACTTCGGCATCGCCGCGCTGGAGGCCGAGTCGGGGCTGACGGCGACCGGCGGGCTGGTGGGCACGCCGGCGTACATGCCGCCGGAGCGGCTCAACGGCGAGGCCGCCCGTCCGGAGTCCGACCTGTGGTCGCTGGGGGCCACCCTGTACGCGGCGGTGGAGGGGCGGCCGCCGTTCAAACGCGACTCGTGGGCCGCCACGGTGGCGGCCGTGCTGCGCGACGAGCCGGAGCCGCCCGTGCGGGCAGGGGCGTTGCAGCCGGTCATCATGGGGCTGCTGCGGCGCGACCCGGCGGCCAGGATGCCGGCCGGCGAGGCCGCGCGCCTGCTGCACCAGGTGGCGACCGGGCAACCGCTGCTGGCCGACCAGACCCCCATGTGGTCGGCCCCCTTCCCGGCCCCTGGGCCCGCCGCCCCCGGCCCGTCCCCCCAAGGCCCGTACCCCCAGAACCCGGCCCCGCACGGCCCGCACGCCACCCCCAGCGGCCCGCATCCCACCCCGAGCGGCCCCCACCCCACGCCCAGCGGCCCGCACCACAGCCCGAGCGGCCCCCATGCCACCCCCAGCGGCCCTTACCCCGCGCCGCAGGGATCGCCGCCCGTCACCGGCGACGCGCGGCCGCCGCACCGGACGGTCCCGGGAGACCCGCGGCGGCGCGGCCGGACGATGTGGATCGCGGTGCCCGCCACGGTGGCCGTCCTGGCGCTCCTGGGCGGCGGCGGCGTGCTGCTCTACGACCAGCTGTCAGGCTCCGCCACGCCCACCCCGACGGCCGGCGGCCAGCCGCCCGCCACCGGCGACCCCACCCCCGGCCCCTCGACGCCGCCGTCGAAGTCCCCGACGCCCGAGCCGAGCCCCCAGCCGACCAAGAAACCCACCGGCGAGCCGACCCCCACGGCCCCGGCGGTGCCCGCCGGCTGGCGCCCCCTCACCAGCGCCGCCGGCCACTTCTCCATGGCCGTCCCCAAGACCTGGACGGCCGCCAAGAACCCCACCAGGGACAGCATCCGCCTGTCCGGCCCCGGCACCCCCGGCGCGATGATCGTGGAGTGGACCGTCCCCGACATCCCGTGGAAGGACCCGCAACAGCACTGGCTCGGCCTGGAGAAGGAGATCAAGGCCAAGGGCGAGTTCGACCACTACACCCGGATCGGCATCACCCCCACCGAATACCTCGGCCTGCGCGCCTCCGACTGGGAGTTCACCCAGATGCGCAAGGGCCAGCTCATCCACGTGATCAACCGCGGCTTCCACACCGCGGCCGGCCGCCCGTACGCCCTGTACTGGGAGACCCTCGACTCCCGCTGGGCCGCCGACCGGCACTGGTTCGACACCTTCGTCAAGACCTTCCGCCCGGAATGACGCCGGAGCACGACGGCACGCGGGAACGGGCCCGGTTCTGGCGGCATCCGGCCGTTCCCGAGACCGACCTGCTTAAGGCCCGCTACGTCACCCACCGCTTCTCCCGGCACGTCCACGACGGGTACGCCATCGGGCTGATCGTGGCGGGCGTGGAGGAGTTCGACTACCGCGGCACCCTGCACCGGGCGGGCGCGGGCGAGCTGGTGCTGGTCAACCCGGACTCGGTGCACACCGGTCAGGCGGGCACGCCGGGCGGGTGGGCGTACCGGATGCTGTATCCCTCGGTCGAGGCGCTGGCCGGGATCGCGGCCGAGCTCGACGCGCCCCTGGCCACCCCGTACTTCCCCCACCAGGTGGTGCGCGACCCGGAGGTGGCGGCCCTGCTCGAGCGGGCGCACCAGGCGGCCGAGCGCGGCGACGCGCTGGCCGCCTCCACGCTGTCGCGCACGCTGTTCGCCAAGCTGCTGAGCAGGCACGCCGCGCCCAGGCCGGACGCGAGCCCGCCGGGCGCGGGCCGGCAGGCGGTGCGCGAGGCGATGGCGCTGCTGCACGAGAGCCTGCTCGACCCGCCGACGCTGGAGGCGCTGGCGGCGGCGGTGGGGGTGCGGCCGTTCCCGCTGCTGCGCGCGTTCAAGGCCGTGACGGGCCTGCCGCCGCACGCCTACCTCACCTCGCTGCGCGTGCGGCAGGCCCGCCGGCTGCTCCTTGAGGGGGTACGCCCGGCGCAGGTCGCGGCGGACGTCGGCTTCACCGACCAGGCCCACCTGAACCGCCACTTCAAGCGCGTCGTGGGCGTTCCGCCCGCCGCCTACCAAAAGGCTGCAGGAACGTACAAGACCGGATATTTGCCCAGTTCATAAGCTGTTTCCCATGGAACAGACAACTCGCCGTTCCGCCGCGGTGCGTGACGGCCTCGGTGTGGGACTGGCCGTGGGGTTGTCCGGTCTCGCGTTCGGCGCGGCGGCGATCACCGCCGGGCTCAGCGTGCCCCAGGCGTGCGTGCTGAGCCTGCTGGCCTTCACCGGCGCCTCGCAGTTCGCGCTGGCCGGGGCGATCGGCGCGGGCGGCGACCTGACGGCCGCGGCCGCGGGCGCGCTGCTGCTCGGCGGCCGCAACACCCTCTACGGCCTGCGCCTGGCCGACCTGCTGAACGTCCGCGGCCCGCGCCGGCTGCTGGCCGCCCACGGCGTGATCGACGAGACCACGGCCGTCACGCTGGCCCAGCCGGACGAGCCGTCGGCGCGCACCGGCTTCCTCACCACCTTCGCCAGCCTGTACGTCGCCTGGAACCTCACCACCCTGGCCGGCGCGGTCGGCACGTCCCTCCTGGGCGACCCGCGGGTGCTCGGGCTCGACGCCGTGGGCCCGGCCACGTTCCTGGCCATCCTGTGGCCGCGGCTGGCCGCCAGCGGGCGGCTGCGGGTGCTGGCGGTGGCCGGGGCGGCGGTCGCGCTGGCGGCCAGCCCGTTCTTCCCGCCGGGCGTGCCGGTGCTGCTGTCGGCGGTCGCGGTGCTGGTGGTGATGGTGCGATGACGGTCTGGTGGGCGATCGTCGCGGTCTGCCTCGGCTGCTACGCGCTCAAGCTGGCCGGGCTGGCCGCGCCGCGCCGGGTGCTGGACCATCCGGCGGTGCGCCGGTTCGCCGAACTGGTGCCCGTGGCGTTGCTGTCGGCGCTGATCGCGGTGCAGATGTTCACCGAGCAGGGCCGGCCCGCGTTCGACCCGGCGCGCACGGCGGGGCTGGTGGCGGCCGTGGTCGCCCTGGTGCTGCGGGCGCCGTTCCTGGTGATCCTGGCGGCGGCGGCCGTCGTCACCGCGCTTGCCCGGATGTTTCTTGGGTAGTCGCCGTGCATGTCCGATTCTGCGGGGATGGTCGGTGGCCGCTACCGGCTGCTCAGGACGATCGGCCAGGGCGGTATGGGAACCGTGTGGCAGGCGCACGACGAGGTGCTCGGCCGTGACGTGGCCGTCAAGGAGGTGCTGCCACCACCGGATCTGAGCGGCCCTGAGCGCGAGGTGTTCGCCGTGCGCACGTTCCGCGAGGCGCGGGCGGCCGGCCGGGTGGCGCATCCGGGGGTGGCGGCCGTCTACGACGTGCTGGAGGAGGGCGGGCATCCGTGGATCGTCATGCAGCTCGTGCACTCCCGCACCTTGGGCGAGACCATCCGCGCCGACGGCCCGCTGCCGCCGGCCAAGGTCGCCGCCATCGGGCTGCAACTGCTGGAGGCGCTGCGCGCCGCGCACGCGGCGGGCGTGCTCCATCGTGACGTCAAGCCCGACAACGTGCTGCTGACCGAGGACGGACGGGCGGTGCTGACCGACTTCGGCATCGCCACCACCGAGGACGAGGCCCCCGTCACCAGGACCGGCATCCTCATCGGCACCCCCGCCTTCATGGCCCCCGAACGGGCGGCCGGCGGCCAGGCCAGGCCCGCCTCCGACCTGTGGTCGCTGGGCGTGACGCTGTACATGGCGGTCGAGGGCCACTCCCCCTTCCACCGGGACAACGCCCTGGCCACGCTCGGCGCGGTCATGCACGCCGAGCCGGAACCGCTGGCCCGCGCGGGCGTGCTCGCCCCCGTGCTGCTCGGGCTGCTGCGCAAGAACCCCGCGCAGCGCATGTCGCTGGAGGAGGCCGAGCAGCGGCTGAGACTGGTCCTGACCGGGGGGCCGCTGGAGCAGACCGGCCCGGTGCCGGTGCCCCCGATGGCCGTACGCCGCCCGCGCAGGATGCCGATCCTGGCCATCGCGGCGGGCGCGCTGCTGGTGGGCCTGGTCACCGGCGGCGCGGCCTGGTGGACGAAGCAGTCGGACCAGCCGGTGCAGGGCCGCGCCCCGACGATCCCGGCGGTCGTCACCCCGCCCGGCAGCGACGCCCCGACGGACGCGCCGAAGACCACCGTCACCGACTCCGAGCCGCCCCCGGCGACCTCGCATCCCTCGCAGTCCGCGCATCCCTCGCAGTCCGCCGCGCCCCGGCGCAGCGCCCCCTCGCCCACCAGCGGCGAACGGACCAGCACCCCCGCGAAGTCCCCGGCGAAGAAGCCGACGCCCACCAAGTCGGCGGCCCAGCGGGACGAGCAGGACAAGAAGAAGGACGACGCCCCCTCCAGGACCCCCGGCCAGATCGACCCGTCGCAGGACGGCGAGGAGTAGCGGCCGGCTCAGGTGTCGGCGGCGACGGCGTCGAGCGCCTTCTGCAGGTCCTCGGGGTAGTCGGTGCTGAAGGACATCCACTCGCCGGTGGCCGGGTGCTCGAAGCCGAGCGAGACCGCGTGCAGCCACTGCCGGGTGACGCCCAGCCGGGCCGCGAGCGTGGGGTCGGCGCCGTAGAGCATGTCGCCGACGCAGGGGTGGCGCAGGGCCGACATGTGCACGCGGATCTGGTGCGTACGGCCGGTCTCCAGCTTGATGTCCAGCAGCGAGGCCGCCCGGAACGCCTCGATCGTGTCGTAGTGGGTGACCGACGGCTTGCCGCCCGCGACCACGGCGAACTTGCCCTCGCCCGAGGGGTGGCGGTCGATGGGCGCGTCGACGGTGCCCCTGAACGGGTCGGGGTGGCCCTGCACCAGCGCGTGGTAGCGCTTGTCGACCGTGCGCTCCTTGAAGGCGCGCTTCAGCATCGAGTACGCGTGCTCGCTCTTGGCCACGACCATCGCGCCCGTGGTGTTGGCGTCGAGCCGGTGGACGATGCCCTGCCGCTCGGCCGCGCCGCTGGTGGCGATCGTGTGCCCGGCGCCGAGCAGGCCGCCGATCACTGTGGGGCCGGTCCAGCCGACGGTGGGATGGGCGGCCACCCCGATCGGCTTGTTGACCACGATGATGTCGTCGTCCTCGTAGACGATCGTCATGCCGGGCACCGGCTCGGCCACCGGCATCGGCGTGCTGACCGGGGGCGGCAGCGTCACCTCCAGCCAGGCGCCGGCGTGCACGCGGTCGGACTTGGCCGGCTGCCCGCCGTCGACCTGCACCTCGCCGGCGGCGATCAGCTCGGCCGCGCGGGTGCGCGAGAAGCCGAACAGCCGCGAGATCGCCGCGTCGACCCGCTCGCCCTCCAGCCCGTCGGGGACGGGCAGGCTCCGCCGCTCAGCCATCCTTGGGCTCCTTCCCGGTCTCCGCGGTGGTCCCCGCGGTGGTCTCCTCGGTGTGCTCGGTCTCCCTGGTGCCGTCGATCTGCACGTTGCGCCAGGCCAGCAGCACCGCCAGGATGCCGCCGCAGACGATCGCCGAGTCGGCGACGTTGAACACCGGGAAGTAGTCGATCACCGGGAAGTGACCGGGCAGGACCTCGATGAAGTCCACGACGTGCCCCTGGAGCTGCGTGGACCGGCCGAACCCCGACGGGTAGCGCAGCAGCCTGTCGGTCAGGTTGCCGAGCGCCCCGCCGAGGAGCAGCCCGAGGGTGATCGCCCACGGCAGGCTGTGGAGCTTGCGCGCGGTGCGCACGATCGCCACCACCACGCCCGCCGCGATGAACGTGAACACGAACGTCATCCCCGTGCCGATGCTGAACGCCGCCCCCGAGTTGAAGATCACCCGGAACTGCAGGACGTCCTGGAGGACGACGAGCGGCGCCTTGCCTTCGAGCGTTCGCAGCACGATCGTCTTGCTGATCAGGTCAGCCGCGTAGACGACGACCGCCAGCGAGGTGAGGATCGCGAGGAGACGTCCGCGTGGCCTGCCTAGCGGCGTTCCTCCTTCTGCTTGCAGGCCACGCACAGCGTCGCCCTCGGGAACGCCTGAAGACGTTCCTTGCCGATCGGCTTGTGGCACGATTCGCACACTCCATAGGTCCCTGCGTCGATCCTGGCGATCGCACGTTCGTTCTGCGCGACCAGATCGCGCGCATTCAGGGTAAGGGCGATCTCGCGTTCGCGCTCGTACGTCTTGGCGCCGGCGTCCGCCTGGTCGTCGCCCGCGCCCTGGGTGACGTCACCAGAGGCTATCTCCGACTCGTGGCGGAGGATGTCGGCCTCGAGCTCGTCGATCTCGGTCCGCAGCCTGCCGCGTACCTCGGCCAGCTCCTCTTCCGACCACATCGACGGTGTAGCGGTCTGCGTGACTGCCGCCATGGCTGCCTCCATGCTGATCAAGGCCGTGAATGGTGCGGGCAGCTTAGGATCCTCATAACGGAACGGCAAACGACCCGCCGGATGGTTTACCTCACCCGTACTATCCCGCCTCGCCCGTTCAACTCCTCCCCAGGGACGTCCATTCCCACAAATTTCCTCCTTGCGTACCAACGCCTCCGGCTGCGGGAGGAAACCTGGAAGTCTTCGGCTCCACTCTGCGTTATGGTTTGAGACTGCAAGGCGTTGATGGGGCCCCGCTGTGAGGGATATCACCCCGGAGCCGCCGGAAGAACGGCTCGGCAGAGCTCACTAGACCCGGCAGCAAGCGAATGAAGAGGGCCTCCTCGGAGGCCAAGAAGGGTGGTACCGCGGAGCCGCGAGGCTTCGTCCCTTCGCGCACGCCACAACCGGCCGACGACGCGTGGAGGTCCCGCCCGACATGTCTTCCCCATCATTCCGCTCTCTTCCCGCGCAGGTCGACCTGCCCGCGCTCGAGCGCGAGGTCCTCGACCGCTGGCGGGACGGGAAGATCTTCGAGCGGTCCGTCGAGCAGAACGCCGGCAACCCCGCCTGGGTGTTCTACGAGGGGCCGCCCACCGCCAACGGCCTGCCCGGCGTGCACCACGTCGAGGCCCGGGTGTTCAAGGACCTGTTCCCGCGCTACAAGTCGATGCGCGGCTTCAGCGTCCCGCGCAAGGCCGGCTGGGACTGCCACGGCCTGCCCGTCGAGGTCGGCATCGAGCGTGAGCTGGGCCTGACCGGCAAGAAGGACATCGAGGACTACGGCATCGCCGAGTTCAACGCCAAGTGCCGCGAGTCGGTGCTGCGGCACGTCGACGCGTTCGAGCAGATGACCGAGCGCATGGGCTACTGGATCGACCTGTCCCAGGCGTACCGGACGATGGACCCGTCCTACATCGAGTCGGTCTGGTGGTCGCTCAAGGTCGTCTTCGACAAGGGGCTGCTGTTCCGCGACTTCCGCATCACGCCGTACTGCCCGCGCTGCGGCACCGGCCTGTCCGACCACGAGCTGGGCCAGCCGGGCGGCTACGAGAACGTGTCCAGCCCCTCGGTCTACGTGCGCATGCCCGTGACGTCCGGGCCGCTGGCCGAGCTGGGCGCGGCGCTGCTGATCTGGACCACCACCCCCTGGACGCTGGTGTCCAACACGGCCGTCGCCGTGCACCCCGACGTCACCTACGTCGCGGCCAGGACCGCCGACGGCGAGGTGCTGGTGGTGGCCGAGCCGCTGCTGTCGGTCCTCGGCGAGGACGTCACCGAGGTGGCCCGCTACACCGGCCGCGAGCTGGAGCGCACCCGCTACAGCCGCCCCTTCGACCTGGTCGACATCCCCGGCGCCCACTACGTCGTGCTCGGCGACTACGTCACCGTCGAGGACGGCACCGGCCTGGTCCACCAGGCCCCCGCCTTCGGCGCCGACGACATGGCCGTCATCAAGCGGTACGACATGCCGATCGTCAACCCGATCGGCCCCGACGGCCGGTTCCTCGACGACGTGCCCATGGTCGGCGGCCGCTTCTTCAAGGACGCCGACGAGGAGCTCACCGAGGACCTGCGCCGGCGCGGCCTGCTGTACCGGGGCACCCACTTCGAGCACGCCTACCCCCACTGCTGGCGCTGCCACACCGCGCTGCTGTACTACGCGCTCCCGTCCTGGTACATCCGCACCACCGCGGTCAAGGACCAGATGTTGTCGGAGAACGCCAACACCAACTGGTTCCCCGAGACCATCAAGTGGGGCCGGTTCGGCGAGTGGCTGCGCAACAACGTCGACTGGTCGCTGTCGCGCTCGCGCTACTGGGGCACGCCGCTGCCGCTGTGGGTGTGCTCGGCGGACGAGAGCCACGTCACCTGCGTCGGCTCGCTGGCCGAGCTGAGCACGCTGGCCGGCCAGGACGTCTCCGCGCTCGACCCGCACCGCCCGTACGTCGACGACGTGACCTTCGACTGCCCCTCCTGCGGCGAGCTCGCCACCCGCGTGCCCGACGTCATCGACGCCTGGTACGACTCGGGCTCGATGCCGTTCGCGCAGTGGGGCGAGCACGGCAAGCCGGAGGGCGTCTACCCCGCGCAGTTCATCTGCGAGGCCACCGACCAGACCCGCGGCTGGTTCTACTCTCTGATGGCGGTCGGCACGCTGGTCTTCGGCCAGTCCTCCTACGAGAACGTGCTCTGCCTCGGCCTCATCCTGGCCGAGGACGGCCGCAAGATGAGCAAGCACCTGGGCAACATCCTGGAGCCGATCCCGCTGATGGACCAGCACGGCGCCGACGCGCTGCGCTGGTTCATGGCCTGCTCCGGATCGCCGTGGGCGGCCCGCCGGGTGGGGCACAACGCCCTGGAGGAGATCGTCCGCAAGGTCCTGCTGACCCTGTGGAACACCTCCTCCTTCTTCACCCTGTACGCCAACGCCGAGTCCTGGAGCTCGTCCGAGCCCGCTCCGCCGGCCGCCGAGCGTCCGCTGCTGGACCGCTGGGTGCTGGCCGAGCTGCACCGGACGGTCGCCGAGGTCACCGCGTCCCTCGACGAGTACGACACCCAGCGCGCCGGCCGCCGCCTGGCCGACTTCCTCGACGACCTGTCCAACTGGTACGTCCGCCGCTCGCGCCGCCGCTTCTGGCAGGGTTCGCGCGAGGCGTTCGCCACCCTGTACGAGTGCCTGGAGACGGTCACCCGGCTGATGGCGCCGATCACGCCGTTCGTCACCGACTACCTCTGGGACGTGCTGCGCGCGCCCGGCGCGCCCTCCTCGGTCCACCTGACCAGCTGGCCGCAGGTGCGCGAGGACCTGCTCGATCCGGCGCTGTCGGACCAGATGGCCCTGGTCCGCCGGCTGGTCGAGCTGGGCCGCTCGGCCCGCGCCTCCTCCGGCGTGAAGACGCGGCAGCCGCTGCGCCGGGCGCTGGTGGGCGCGCACGGCTGGCCGTCGCTGCCCGCCGAGCTGCGGGGGCTGGTGGCGGACGAGCTCAACGTCCAGGCCCTTGAGGACATGTCCGGATTCGACGCTGATCTCGTGTCGTACACGGTGAAGCCGAACTTCCGGGCGCTCGGGAAGCGGTTCGGGTCGCGTACCAAGCTGGTGGCCGCCGCGGTGACCGCCGCCGACGCCACCCGCGTGGCCCGTACGCTGCGTGGCGGCACCCCCGTCATGATCGAGGCGGACGAGCTGGGCGAGATCATGCTCGGCCCCGACGAGGTGATCGTCACCGAGCAGCCGCGCGCGGGCTGGGCCGTGGAGACCGGCGCCATCGGCACCGGCACCGGCGAGACCGTCGCCCTCGACCTGGAGCTGTCCGACGAGCTGCGCCGCGCCGGCCTGCTGCGCGAGGTGATCCGGCTGGTCCAGGAGGCCCGCAAGTCCTCCGGCCTGTCGATCACCGACCGCATCGACCTGTGGTGGACGGCCTCCTCGCCCGACCTGGCCGCCGCGCTGCGCTCCGGCGGCGGCACGGTCGCCGACGAGGTCCTGGCCGCGTCCCTCACCGAGGGCGCCCAGGACGACCTCCCGGCCCACCACGACGAGGACCTGGGCCTGACGTTCCACCTCCGCCGCGCCTGACCCAGGCCGCGATCCGTGCACGCGGGGGCGCCACCGGTCACCTCGGTGGCGCCCCCGCGCGCGTTCGCCTCCTCTCGCATTCCGAAAGGATCCCGTTCTGTGCCGAATCCGATCCGCCGCGCTTGCGCTCGGGTGTTCGTGGACGCGTCCACCGTCGACCTGACCGGCGAGGACCTCGTGACGGAGTTCGCGTGGGACATGACCGCGACGGGCCTGGTCCAGGCCGATCCCGACGGCGACGGCGCGCGCATCGTGTGCGGCCAGGAGGTCGGCGACATCGTCGTCACCGCCGAACTGTGGGACGCCGCCCCGCCGTTGACCACCGACGGGTGGCAGGACGTCGCCGAGGTGTCCGTCGCCTGGCGATCGGCGTTCATGGACTTCGCGACGACGGGCGACGGCGAGAACCCCGGCGCACAGCTGGAACTGCCCCGCCCCGGCGACTACCGGCTGCGCGTCCACGGGCGCAACCGCGACGACGGCGACCCTCGGGACGACGACGCCCCCGTCGAGGAGTACCTGATCCAGGTGTGGCCCGCCCCGCAGGCCGGTCCCGTCACGGCCAAGTCCACCAGCCGGACGGCGGCCGCGTGGAGAGCCCGGTGAGCTCTGCCCGGTCGCGGGGGCGTTCGGGGTTTCCCGGCGGTACCTCGTCCGGAGAAGGGCGGACATGCCGCGAATCGACACGCCGTGGGGCCCTTGGGAGGCCGCGCCCCTGGAGGAGGTCGTCGCGCCGCCGCGCCACGACCGGCTCGCCGTCCGGCGGCTCCTGACCGGCTGGGACGTGCACGCCGCGATCAGCCCCGGCGCACCCTGGCGCTTCCAGCTCATGCTCGACGAGTCCGCCGAGGACGAGTGGATCTACCGCCGCGACCCGCGGATCCGCCGTCCCCTGACAGCCCTGACAATCATGCGGAACGACTCCCGGCACCTCGTCCCGGAGGTGCGGCTCCCCGCCCCACCCCTGGCTCCTTCGCCTGCGCCCCAGCCCCCACCCCTGACGCCCGCCTTGGCGGACGCCGGACGAGCGCGGAAGGCCCGCTGGTGTGAACGGCCCTTGAGCCGGCCCCATGGAGATGGGCGTCCTTGAGCCCCGAAGGCCCGCGGGTCAAGGCGCGGCGGGTCTGGGGCGGGGGGTTACTTGGCCGTCTCGCGGTCGTGCTGGCAAACCGGGCAGCTGGTCAGACCGGCGTCCTCGGCCTCGGGGATCGTCATGGTCTCCACGCCCGTCTCCCCCGCGCCCCTGATCAGCGGGCAGGTGGCGCTGTGGTAGCGACGGGTGCCGGTGATGACCTTGACCGTCCTCGGACGCCCGGCCGGACCGGACGTGCCGCCGGCCTCGCCCTTCGAGCCCTCACCCGTCTTGCCGGGCTCGGCGCCGGGCGTCTCGCCCTTCGCCGGGCTCTCCTTGCCGGTCGTGCCGGGCTCGGTGTCCTTGCTCCCGGTCTTCGGCGCCGGGGCGGCCGCTCCTGCCGGACGGGCGGAAGGGGCCGGCGCAGCCCCAGAAGGCCGCTCGGACGCCTTGGAAGCCCCACCAGAGGGTTCCGGCTGGACCGGCAGCCCGGAGGCGGTCACACGAGGCTGCGGCGCCGTGTCCGGGTCGGACGCGTCGTCACCGTCATCGACGGGCTGTTCGACGGGCCGTGCGGGCCGTGCGGCGGGCCGGTCGGCGGGCGACGGCCGGGCGGTCGAGGAGGACGGCTTGCCCGGCGCGCTCTCGACCGGCTTGCCGGAACCAGCCGCGTCATCGCCCGTCTGGCCCGAAGCCGCCGCACCCGCACCCGCCTTGGCCGCGGCCGCGCCCTTGGACGACCTGGCCGGAGCCTCACCCTCAGCCGACGGGCTCTTGGACGAACCCTCGGCCGAACTCTTGGACGCCCCCGAAGCCGGCGCCCCCTTGGAGGCGGCAGCAGGGCTCGAAGGGGCGGCCGACGGGCCCTTGGCGTCGTCCGGCGAAGAGGGACGCGCGGGCCGCTCACGCTCAGACGGCGGCCGGAAGTAGGAAGTCTCGATCTCCCCCTGCTCCTCGTCCGGACCGGCCCCGGAATCGGCCCCGGAATTGGGCGCGGAATCGGGCGCGGAATCGGACGTGGCGGCGGAGGGGGACGTGGCCGGGTCGCTCGCCTGCGCGGCGGCGGCCGGACGGCCGAACCACCCGGTGGCGCCCTCCTCGCGGGGGGCGGCGGGCTCCGGGGTGGGGGTGGAAGCCTTCGTGTCGGGCTTCGGCGGTACGACCGGCGGGCGCAGGTCCCGGGTCTCCGCGGAGGTCTCGGCCCGGCTCTCCGCCACGGCGGAGGGGGTGGCACCGGGACCGGGGGCGACGACGGGCTCGGGGTCGGCGGCAGGCGGCAACTGCCGTCCGCCGAGCGCGGCGTCCGGAAGGCACGTGGTGCAGGGCGTGAAGCCCTCCTCGCGTGCCTCCTCGTGGGTGAGCTCCTCGTGATCCCGTCCGGCCAGCTGGCGGCAGCCCGGCACGTGGTATCTCTTGCGGCCCGGGATCACCAGCACGATCGCGTCCGGCGAGATGCCGCTCGCCGCGGGGCGGCGAGGCGCGGAGGCCGGAACGGCGGTCCGCTGAAGCGTCTGCGGGTGCGGATGCGGGTGGGGCTGTGGCCGCGGGTGCGGCTGGGGCCCGGCAGGACCGGTCTGGTTGTACGGCAGGCCGGGCGGCGGGAGCGGGGCCGGAGGGGTGGCCGGCGCAGCGGCCCGCCCACCACCGGGAAACAGCTCGTGACGCCGCAGCAACGCCCCGATCACCAGGAACAGCGCGGACAGCACGCTGACCACGATGGACCACATGATCAGGAACGGCTTAGCCAGTACGAAGCCCGCGATCAGCAACACGACCGCCGCGAGCACCAAACCAGCACTGATAAGGATCACAGGGGGCTCTTTCGAGTGACAGGTCCTAGTGACCCGTTACTTTACCGGCGGTCGTTGTGCGGACCGTCGCCGCCGGGGAAGGCGCCCTGCGGAGCCTCGCCGCCGAACGGGTTGGGGCCACCGGGAAGAGGCTGCTGGCCACCCTGGGGAACCGCGTGCGACATGGCGGGGGCCTGACCCTGCGGACCGGACATGACCGGGAACCCGCCGCTGCCCTCCGCGGAGACGTTGAGCTCGGCGAGCTGGTTCTCCAGGTAGAGCTTGAGGCGGCTGCGGTACTCGCGCTCGAAGCTGCGCAGCTCCTCGACCTTGCGCTCCAGCTCGTCGCGGGTCTGCACCAGCGAGCCCATCGCCTGGCGGTGGCGCTCCTGAGCGTCGCGCTCAAGCGTCTCGGCGCGGGCGCGGGCGTCGCCGATGACCTGCTCGGCCTGGCGGCGGGCCTTGGTGAGGATCTCGTCGGCCTCGCGGCGGGCGCGGGTCACCGTCTCGTCCGCCTCCCGGCGGGCGTCGGCGATCGCCTGGTCGGCGGTCTGCTGGGCGAGGGCCAGCACGCGGGCCGCGGTGTCCATGTTGTCCTCGGCGGGAGGCATGCTCATGGCCACGGGCTGCGGCTCGGGGGCTCGCATCGGCTGCGGCTCGGGGGCCCGCATGGGCTCCGGCTGCGGCGGCGCCATCATCTCCGGCTTCGGCTGCTCCTGGACGGGCGCGGAGGCCATGGGCATGCCCATGCCGCCCGGCACCTTCCCACGCAGGCACTCGGCCAGTTTGGCGCGTAGCTCCTCGTTCTCTTGGATCAGGCGGTCGAGCTCAGCCTCCACCTCGTCGAGGAAGGCATCGACCTCCTCCTCGTCGTAGCCCGGCCGCAGCCGGGTGGTACTGAACTGCTTGTTCCGCACATCAGCGGGCGTCAGCGGCATTTTTTGGTCTCCTTGGCGCGCTTGGAGTCTGTCCGGAGGGACGGTGAACCCGAATCACTTCAGCGCGGACACGAGTTGGATCACGACCGGCCACCCCACCAGCCCGCCTCACCGGCCGCCCAGTGACCCAGCGATCTGGATCAAGATCAGAACGACGATGAACAGGACAGTGAAGCTTAGGTCAAAGGCCACCGTACCCAACCGGAGCGGGGGAATGAAACGGCGGAGGAACTTGAGAGGTGGGTCTGTCGCGGTGTACGTGGCCTCCGCCAGCACCAGCACGACCCCGGAAGGCCGCCACTGCCGGGCGAACGCCTGCACCGTCTCAAAGATCATCCTGCCGATGAGCAGTACCAAATACAGAGACAGGACTACGACCAAGATCCCACTCACGATCTCCACGGCCCGGCCGCGCCTCCACTTCTGGTGTGCCCTCCCGGCCGCGCGTGGACCCGGTTGGGTGCGATGGACATACAGAGACTCTAACTCTGGTTGAAGAACCCGCGTTCCGCGATTCGGGCCTTGTCCTCGGCGGTCACCTCGACATTGGCAGGGGACAACAGGAACACCTTGTTGGTAACACGTTCAATGCTTCCATGTAGGCCGAAGACCAGACCTGCCGCGAAATCCACGAGCCGCTTCGCGTCGCTGTCAACCATTTCGGTCAGATTCATGATGACCGGGGTGCCGTCGCGGAAGTGCTCTCCGATGGTTCGGGCCTCGTTGTAGGTCCGGGGATGGAGGGTCGTGATGCGCGCCAGGTCGGTCGTGCGGCGCTCCAGGATCGTCGTGGCGGGCCTGGGCGCGGGGACCGCGGAGTCGGCCTCCTCGTCGCGGTCCTGGACCGCCACGGGCCGTTCCTCGCCGGTCCGCTGGACATCGTCGTCGTAGGCGTACTCGTCGGTGTAGGTCTCGTACCTCTCGTAGCGGTCGTCCTCCACGAGACCGAGGTAGACCGCCATCTTGCGCATCGCGCCGGCCATCGCTACGTCGTCCTCCTGCTCATGGTCGCACTGGCTCGGACCCGTCGCCGGGGCCGAGGCGGCAGCCGTACCCCCTTGGAGCTCACCGCGGATCGACCTCTACTTGATCATGGGCCTGAAGACCCACTTGAGGGGACATTACCTGACGAAGGGCCTGCGACGACCGAGCAACGCCGTACCGATCCGCACGTGTGTCGCACCGTAGGCGACCGCCTCGTCGAGGTCCTGGCTCATGCCCGCGGAGACCATCGTGGCCCGCGGATGCTGCTCCTGGACGCGGGTCGCGACATCGCGCAGCACGGCGAAGGCGCGGGCGGGCTCCACCCCCAGCGGGGCGACCGCCATGACGCCGCCCAGCCACACTCCGTCGGCCAGCGCCACCTCGTCGGCCAGCGCGAGCACGTCGGCGGGCCGGGCGCCGCCCCTGGAGGGGTCGTCGTCGAGCGCCACCTGGATCAGGCAGCCGACCTTGCGGCCCTGCCGCACGGCCTCCTTGCTGATCGCCTCCAGCAGCCGGAGGCGGTCGAGCGAGTGGATCACGTCGGCGTACCCGACGACGGACCGCACCTTGTTGGTCTGCAGCTGGCCGACGAAGTGCCAGGTCAGCGGCAGGCCGGCCAGCTCGTGGGCCTTGGGCGCGGCCTCCTGGTCGCGGTTCTCGCCGACGTCGCGCACACCCAGCTCGCACAGGATGCGCACGTCGTCGGCCGGTCTGGTCTTGGTGACCGCGATCAGGGTGACCTCGCCGCGGTCGCGGCCCACCGCGTGGCAGGCCGCGCCGATGCGGTCCTCGATCTCGGTGAGACCGGCCGCGATCTCGTCCCTCCGCACGTCTGTCTCCCTCTCCCTGCCTCCATCGCCCCGCAGTTCGGCCTGTACGCCGTACGCCACGATGGCCCCCTTTCCGTGCCGCGGGTCGGATCCCGGCACACACGACGGCGCCGCTCCCGTACGCCTGCGGGGAGCGGCGGTGGGTGGTGAGCTACTTGAGGAAGTCGGGGACGTCGAGCTCCTCCTCCTGCTCCTCGAAGATCACCCGAGGACGTTTGGGAGGCTCCGACATGCGGGAGGTGATGGGCGTGGGCGGGTTGGCCGGTTCGGGCGTGGGCCTCGGGATGGAGACCGGGGCCTGCGGCTCGTCGTCGCCGAGGGCGGCGACGGGCTCGGCGGGCTGGACTGGCTCCACCGGCCGCACCGGCTCGGGACGCGGCTCCGGGCGGGGCTCAGGACGCGGCTCGGGCCTGAACTCGCGCGACTCCGGGCGAGGCTCGGGGCGCGGCTCGGGCCTGAACTCCTGCCTGGGCTCGGGCCTGAACTCCTGGCGGGGCTCCGGCCTGAACTCCTGGCGGGGCTCCGACCGCAGCTCGGCACGCGGCTCAGGACGCGGCTCGGGCCTCGGCTCAGGGCGCGGCGCGGGCGGCTCGGACTTCACGCTGGGCGAAGCCGGCACACCGGGCCGCAGGGCCGAGGACGACACCGGCGCCGCGGGCTGCGCGGCCGGCCGGGCGGCGGGCCTGGGCAGCGGCTTCTCGGCCGGCGGCGGCACGTCGTCGAAGCCCGCCGCGATCACGGTGACCCGCACCTCGTCGCCGAGGGCGTCGTCGATGACCGTGCCGAAGATGATGTTGGCGTCGGGCGCGGCGGCCATCGAGACGAGCTGGGCCGCCTCGTTGATCTCGAACAGGCCGAGGTCGGAGCCGCCCGCGATCGACAGCAGCACGCCGTGGGCGCCGTCGATGCTCGCCTCCAGCAGCGGGCTGGAGACCGCCATCTCGGCGGCGGCGACCGACCGGTCGTCGCCGCGCGCGTGGCCGATGCCCATGAGCGCCGAGCCCGCGCCCGACATGACCGACTTGACGTCGGCGAAGTCGAGGTTGATCAGGCCGGGCGTGGTGATCAGGTCGGTGATGCCCTGGACACCGGACAGCAGCACCTGGTCGGCCGCCTTGAACGCGTCGAGCACGCTCACCTGGCGGTCGGAGATCGACAGCAGCCGGTCGTTGGGGATCACGATGAGGGTGTCGACCTCGTCGCGCAGTGTCTCTATGCCGGCCTCGGCCTGCGAGGCGCGACGCCGCCCCTCGAAGCTGAAGGGCCGGGTCACCACGCCGATCGTCAGCGCGCCGAGCGACCGGGCGATGTTGGCCACGACCGGCGCGCCGCCGGTGCCCGTGCCACCGCCCTCGCCGGCCGTGACGAAGACCATGTCGGCCCCCTTGAGGACCTCCTCGATCTCCTCACGGTGGTCTTCGGCCGCCTTGCGCCCCACGTCGGGGTTGGCTCCGGCGCCCAGTCCGCGCGTGAGCTCGCGGCCCACGTCGAGTTTCACATCGGCGTCACTCATCAGCAGCGCCTGGGCGTCGGTGTTTATGGCGATGAACTCGACGCCCTTGAGTCCCTCCTCGATCATCCGGTTGACGGCGTTCACTCCGCCGCCGCCAATGCCGACGACCTTGATGACCGCGAGGTAGTTCTGCGGTGCTGCCACGACGAGGGGCCTTTCCGCTCGTTGACTTGCCATTTCGGTGCGGATCGTCTCCGCTTTTTCTCAGTTTTCGTAACTCTCAACCTCAGGTTGAGATTTAGATTTATGTCAACCTGAGGATTGATACGGACAGTAGGAGGCCCCTACCAGGCGGGTCAACTAACCGCGCCGCAAGCACGTCCGGCGTGTCGCGGGCTGTCCGATTCGCTCCGGAGTCGCGCCTGGTCGGGGCCTTCCTCTGCCGAAGCTCCGATCTACAGGCTCTCACGCCGCGACCCCCACCTCGCACAGGCACGCGATGCCCTTGCCACGGAGTTGCCAGACCCTGACACTCGTGATCACTTCAAGGTGACGACGTCGGGAGAGCTGACGTCGTACAGGGTGGCCTTGCGGCTCAGGAGCGAGACCAGGATGCGGCCTTTCTCCTGCGGCCTGTCGGCCCCGCCCCACAGGACGGTACGGCCGTCGGACAGCTCCAGCGTCACGCCCTCGGCCGAGGCGGCGCGCACCTGCCGGACCTTGCCCGCCACCACCGGCGGCAACGCCTGGACGACCTGGAGCGCCGCCATGGTGGCCGGGTCGCCCGCGGCCGGCCGGTCGACCTTGAGCAACGGCAGCATGAACGGCGACGTGTCCTTGACCTCGATCACCACGCCCTGCTTGTCGACCACCGCGAACCGGCCGCCCGCGGGGATCACCGCGACCGGCTCGCGCTCGACCACCTCGATCCTGAGCGTGCCCGGCCACACCCGGTCGACCTTCGCCGTCGCGAGCTGCCGGATGCCGAGCACGCGCGCCTGGACGTCGGCCAGGTCGACCGTGGCCAGCGGATGCAGGTCGGGGACGGCGGCCTGCTGCTTAATGTGCTCGCTGGTCACTGTGAGATTTCCCACGATCTCGACCGACCGCACGCCCAGGACCGGCGAGAAGAACACCAGCCAGGCGGCCGAGCCGACCACCCCCGCCGTCAACAGCACCAGGAACGCGTTACGCGCCTTCATCGCCCTCCTCGCACGCCGGCTTCGAACGTACGCCGCCGGGCCGTCCGGCGCCCGCCCGCCACGCCCGTACGGCTCAGGACAGGCGCGCCACGAGCTGCGGCCCGAGCTCCGTCACGTCGCCCGCCCCCATCGTGAGCACGATGTCACCCGGCCGCGCCCGCCCGGCCACCAGGTCCGGCACCGCCGCCCGGTCGGGGGCGTAGGCCACCCGCTCGGCCGGCAGCGGCACGCGCCCGGCCACCATCGCGCCGGACACGCCCGGCTCGGGATCCTCCCGCGCGCCGTAGACGTCGAGGACGATGACCTCGTCGGCCAGCCCGAGGGCGGCGCCGAACTCGTCGGCGAAGAACCGGGTGCGCGAGTACAGGTGGGGCTGGAAGATCGCGATGACCCGGCCGGTGCCCGAGTAGGAGGCCACGACGTCGCGCGCGGCCCGCAGGTCGGCGGCCAGCTCGGTCGGGTGGTGGGCGTAGCTGTCGAACACCGCGACGCCGCCCGCCTCGCCCTTGGCCTCGAAGCGCCGCTTGGCCCCCGTGAAGGCCGCCAGGCCGTCTCTGATGTCCTCGAACGCCAGCCCCAGCTCGTCGGCCACGGCGATGGCGGCGGTGGCGTTGAGCGCGTTGTGCGCCCCGGGGACGGCCAGCCGCACGTCTCCCCTGCCCTCGATGGAGAACACCGTGCCGAAGCCGTCGGGACGCACGCCGGTCACCCGGTAGTCCTCGCCCTGCTCGCCGTAGGTCCTGACCCGCAGCCCGCGCTCGCGCGCCCGCCCGACCAGCTCGGCGGCGCCCGGGTCGTCGGCGCAGACGATGAGCAGCGAGCCCACCCGGTCGGCGAAACGGGCGAAGCTGTCGTGCACCGCGCGCGGGTCGCCGTAGTTGTCGAGGTGGTCGGCCTCGACGTTGGTCACCACGGCGATGTCGGGGGCCAGCATGAGGAAGGAGCCGTCGCTCTCGTCGGCCTCGGCCACGAACACCCGGCCCGCGCCCTCGTCGGCGCCCAGCCCGGTGGTGACGAGCTGGCCGCCCACGCAGTAGGACGGCTCGGCGCCGCACTTCTGCAGCGCCACGGTGAGCATGGAGGTGGTGGTGGTCTTGCCGTGGGTGCCGGCGATGGCCACGCCGGTGCGGCCGGCCATCACCGAGGCCAGCGCGGCGGCCCGCGGGATGATCCGCAGGCCCTGCTTGAGCGCCTCGCCCAGCTCGGGGTTGGAGTCGCGGATGGCGGTGGAGACCACCACGGTGTCGACGTCCCTGATGTGCGAGGCGGCGTGCCCGATGTGCACGGTCGCGCCCAGCTCGCGCAGCTCGGTCACCAGCTCGGAGCTGCGCGCGTCGCTGCCGGTGACGCGGACGCCGCGCTTGAGCAGGATGCGGGCGATGCCCGACATGCCCGCGCCGCCGATGCCGATGAAGTGCACGCGGCCGAGGTCTTCGACGGCTACGGGATCGACCAGCTTGACGAGACTCATCGGGCTATCTCCAACACTTTCCTGGCAAGCATGATATCGGCGTCCTTGCGCCCCAGCCGGGAGGCGGCCTCCGACATGACGGCGACCCGTTCGGGGTCGTGGAGCATGGGCAGCACGTTCTGGATGATCCAATCGGGTGACAGGTCGGAGTCGTCGATCATCAGGCCGCCGCCGCCGCGCACGACGCGCTCGGCGTTGACGGTCTGCTCGCCGTTGCCGTGCGGCAGCGGCACGTACGCGGCCGGCAGCCCCACGGCCGTCAGCTCGGCGCAGGTCAGGGCCCCGCTGCGGCACAGCGCGACGTCGGCGGCGGCGTAGGCGAGGTCCATGCGGTCGACGTAGGGCAGCAGCACGTACTGGGGGTCGCCGGGCGGCGGCTCGTGCTCGACGGTGTTGTTCAGGCCGAGCACGTGGAGCACCTGGATGCCGGCCCGGCGCAGCACCGGCGCGGCGGCCAGCGCGGCCTGGTTGAGCGACCTGGCGCCCTGCGAGCCGCCGAACACCAGCAGCGTGGGCCGGTCGTTCTCCAGCCCGAACCAGGAGCGCGCCTTGTCGCCGGTGGACAGCCGGTCGAGCGTGACGATCTCGCGGCGCAGCGGGGTGCCGATGAACTCGGCCTTGGGCAGCGCGGCGTCGGGGAAGCCGGTGAAGACGTGGTCGGTCAGCCGGGCGCCCAGCCGGTTGGCCAGGCCGGGACGGGGATTGGCCTCGTGGACGACGATCGGCAGGCCCTTGCGCTTGGCCGCCAGGTAGGCGGGCGTGGCGACGTAGCCGCCGAACCCGACCAGGATGTCGGCGCCGACCCGGTCGAGGACGCCCGACACGGCGTTGATCGCCCCGGCCAGCCGGCCCGGCACGGTCAGCAGGCTCGGGGTGATCGCCCTGGGCAGCGGCACGGCCGGCACCAGTTCGAGATCGTAGCCCCTGGCGGGCACGAGCCGCGTCTCCAGGCCGCGCTCGGTGCCCACGCAGGTGATGCCGACGCTCCGGTCAAGATGGCGCAGCGCGTCCGCAAGGGCGAGCGCGGGCTCGATGTGCCCGGCCGTCCCCCCACCGGCGAGGACCACCCTCATCTCGGTCACTCCCTAACGTCTCACTCGGCCTCTGGACGTACCCCCCAGGCCAAGCCAGCTTAGGCCCCGTGCGGCGGGTCCGGGGCCACGCGCGGCCAAGGCTTCGCGCGCGCCGGGCTCGCGTTTGGCGAACGACAGCAGAATGCCCAGCGCGGCGAGCGTGGGGAGCAGGGACGACCCGCCGTAGGAGACCAGCGGCAGCGGGATGCCGGTGATGGGCAGGACGCCGAGCACGGCGCCCATGTTGACGGCCGCCTGCCCGACGATCCAGGCCACCATGGCGGCCGCCGCCAGGCGGACGAAGCCGTCGTTGACCCGGACCGCGACCCGCAGCCCCGCGTAGCCGAGCAGGCCGAACAGCGCCACCACCATCAGCGTGCCCATCAGCCCGAGCTCCTCGCCGAGGATGGCGAAGATGAAGTCGCTCTCGCCGTGGGGCAGCCAGCTCCACTTCTGGCGGCTGCTGCCCAGGCCGAGCCCGAACCAGCCGCCCGAGCCCATCGCGATCTGCCCCTGCACGGCCTGGTAGCCGGCGCCCTGGGCGTCGGCCCACGGGTCGAGGAAGGCCCCGATGCGCTTCATCCGGTACGGCTCCACCTTGATCATGATGGCCGCGGCCAGCACCGCCAGCGCCAGGATGCCGCCGAACAGCTTGATCGGCGCCCCCACCACCCACAGGAGCGCCAGGAAGATCATGAAGAGCACGAGGGTGGTGCCGAGGTCGCGGCCGAGCAGGACCATGACGACCAGGATCGCGGTGCCGGGCATGAGCGGGATCAGCATCTGCCGCCACTCGATCCGGCCCTGCCTGGCCCGTCTGGCCAGCAGGTCGGCCCCCCACAGCACGAGCGCCAGCTTGGCCGGCTCGGACGGCTGGAGGGTGAACGGGCCGAGGTAGATCCACCGCTGCGCGCCCAGCTCGGACTCGCCGATGAACAGCACCATGACCAGCGCCAGCACCGCCAGCGCCATGAGCGGGTAGCCCGCCCAGCGGAAGAACTTTGGCGGCAGGCGCGAGCAGGCGTACATCACGGGCACGCCGACGCCGGCCGACAACGACTGCTTGATGAACCACGAGAACGGGTTGCCGGTCTTCTGCTGGGCCTCGATCGCCGAGGCCGACAGCACCATCATGAGCCCGAGCGCGAGCAGCAGCGCGCTGCACATGATGATCAGGTAGTAGGTCGTCAGCGGCTTGTCGAGCAGTTCCTTCAGCACGGCGCGCTGCTCGCGGACCCAGCTCGCCGGGCCCTCCTGGGCCTTGGACCGGGTGGGCTCGCCGGCGGCCGGGCGGGCGCCGGCGGTGCCGGTGCTACTGCTCACGCCGCCGCCTCAGCTCGTGGACGGCACGGGCGAAGGCCTCCCCTCGTGCCGGATAGCCGGGGAACATGTCGAGCGAGGCGCCCGCTGGGGAGAGCAGCACGGTGTCCCCGGGGGAGGCCAGCCGCGCGGCTTCGGTGACGACGGTGTCCATCACACCAGTGTCTTGGCCCGGGATGTCCACGACGGGGACATTCGGCGCGTGTCGCGCGAGTGCTTCGGCGATCGCCGCGCGGTCGGCGCCCAGCAGCACCGCGCCGCGCAGCCGGGGCGCGGCCCGCCGGACCAGGTCGTCGACGTCGGCGCCCTTGAGCTGACCGCCCGCCACCCACACGATCGACGGGTAGGCGCTCAACGCGGCCGCGGCGGCGTGCGGGTTGGTGGCCTTGGAGTCGTCGACGTAGTCGACGTCGCCGACCCGGTCGACGTGGGACAGGCGGTGGGGGTCGGGCTTGAAGGCGCGCAGGCCCAGCCGTACGGCCTCGGACGGCACGCCGAGCGAGCGGGCCAGGGCGGCGGCGGCCAGGGCGTTGGCCACGTTGTGGGGGGCCAGGGGCCGGATGTCGGCGAACGTGGCCAGCTCTTCGGCCGCCTCGACCGGGTCCGCCACGAACGCCCGGTCGACCAGCAGGTCTTCGACCACGCCGATCTGGCCGCTGCGCGGCGCCCGCAGCGTGAAGCCGACGGCGCCCTGGTAGGGCTCGGCCAGGCGGGCGCACTCGGGGTCGTCGGCGTTGTAGATCACGGTGCCGGCGCGTTCGAAGATGCGGCCCTTGGCGGCGGCGTACTCGGCCATGGAGCCGTGCCAGTCGAGGTGGTCGGGGGCGATGTTCAGGATCGCCGCGGCGTGCGGGGCCAGGGTGCTGGACCAGTGGAGCTGGAAGCTGGACAGCTCGACGGCCAGGGCGTCGTACGGCTCGGCGACGGCACGGACGACCGGGACGCCGACGTTCCCCACGGCCAGGGCGTCGAGCCCGGCGGCCTGGAGGATCGAGGTGAGCATGCGCACGGCCGTGGTCTTGCCGTTGGTGCCGGTCAGCGCGAGCCAGGGGGCGGCGTGCGGCGGGCGCAGCCGCCAGGCCAGCTCCACCTCGCCGACGACCTCGACGCCGGCCGCCAGCGCGGCGGCGACCAGCGGGTGGTGCGGGGCCCAGCCGGTGGTGACGAGCCTGGTCGTGCCCTCGGGCAGCACCATCTCGCCGAACCTGGTCTCGACCCCGGCGCGGGCCAGCTCGGCCGCGGCGGCCAGCTGCCGCTCACCCTCCACGGCCTCCACGACCACGACCCGCTCGCCGCGTCCGGCCAGCGCCCCGGCCACCGCGGTGCCGGAGACGCCGAGCCCGGCCACGCACGTCAACGTCATGGCTTGGGCATCCACTCGACGTAGAACAGCCCGAGCCCGAGCGCCGCGCAGAGCCCGGCGATCAGCCAGAACCGCACCACGATCGTGGTCTCGGCCCAGCCCTTCAGCTCGAAGTGGTGCTGGAGCGGCGCCATCCTGAACACCCGTTTCCCGGTCATCTTGAAGAACCCGACCTGGATGATGACGGACGCCGTGATGATCACGCACAGCCCGGCCAGGATGATCAGCAGGAGCTGCGTGCGGGTGGCGATGGCCAGGCCGGCCAGCACGCCGCCCAGAGCCAGCGAGCCGGTGTCGCCCATGAAGATCTTCGCCGGCGGGGCGTTCCACCACAGGAACCCGACCAGCGCCCCCAGCACGGCCGCGGCCACCACCGACAGGTCCAGCGGGTCGCGCACCCAGTAGCAGTTGGGCCCGAGCTGGTCGATGCAGTTGTTGCGGAGCTGCCAGTTGCCGATCAGCACGTACGCGCCGAGCACGACGCCGGTCGCGCCGCTGGCCAGGCCGTCGAGGCCGTCGGTGAGGTTCACGGCGTTGGAGAAGCCGACGATCATGAACAGCACCCAGATGGTGAAGCCGACGATGCCGATCGAGGGGCCGATGTCGCGCAGGAACGACAGCCGGGTCTCGGCGGGGGTGATGCCGTAGACGTTGGGCTGGCGGGTGATCAGCACGGCGAACACGGCGCCGACGACGAGCTGGCCGAGGGCCTTGGCGCCGCTGCGCAGGCCCAGGCTGCGCTGCTTGTAGATCTTGATGAAGTCGTCGAGGAAGCCGACCGCGCCGAGGCCGGTCATCAGGAACAGCACGAGCATGCCCGACACCGTCGGCGGCGACAGCGTGGCCAGGTGGGAGCCGCCGTAGGCCAGCAGCGCGGCCAGCACGAACACGATGCCGCCCATGGTGGGGGTGCCGCGCTTGCCCAGGTGGGCCTGCACTCCCTCCTCGCGGATCTCCTGGCCGTAGCCGCGCCGCGAGAACAGCCTGATCGCCAAGGGGGTCCCCAGCATCGACAGGACGAGGCCCACCGCGCCGGCGATGACGATGTTGATCACTGAGCGGCACCTCCGAGAAGGAGCTCCGCCGTGCGTTCCAGGCCCATCGCGCGGGGGCCCTTGACGAGCACCGCGTCGCCGGGGCGCAGCAGGCCGGCCAGTGCGGCCGCCGCTGCCTCGGCATCAGGGACATGTACGATCCGGGTCATCTGGGGAGCATATGGCCCTCCGCCACCTGGCGGTCCCGCGGCGGCCGAGGCCGCCTCGTTCGCGCCCTCCAGCACCGGGCCGGCGTCGGGACCGACGACGACCAGGCCCGTCAGGCCCGAACCGCCCGCCAGCCGCCCCAGTTCGGCGTTGAGCGCCGCGCTCTCCTCGCCCAGCTCGCGCAGCGCCGCGATGACCGCGAACCGCCGCCGCTCCTGGCCCATCACGCCGAACATGTCGAACGCGGCCCGCATCGAGTCGGGGTTGGCGTTGTAGGCGTCGTTGACCACCGTGACGCCGTCGGGCCGGTCGGTGACCTCCATGCGCCAGCGGCTGCGCGGCGTGGCCTCCGACAGCTCCTCGGCGATCGTGGCGACCGGCAGGCCGAGCTCGTAGGCCGCGGCGGCGGCGGCCAGAGCGTTCTCCACGGCGTGGGCGCCGTAGAGCTGGAGCGTGACCGGCGCGGCCCCGGACGGCGTGCGCAACGTGAACGAGGCCCGCCCGCGCCCGTCGACCGTCTCCTGCTCGGCCCTGATGGCCGCGCCCTCGCCGCGCCCGAAGTACGTGACGCGCGCGTCGGTGCGCGAGGCCATCTGCGACACCAGCGGGTCGTCGGCGTTGAGCACCGCAACCCCGCTGCGCGGCAGCGCCTCCACCAGCTCGCCCTTGGCCTTGGCGATGGCCTCCTTGCCGCCGAACACGCCGAGGTGCGCGGTGCCGACGTTGAGCACCACGCCGATCGTCGGCGGCGCGATGCGGGTGAGGTCCGCGATGTGGCCGATGTTGCGGGCGGCCAGTTCGAGCACCATGAACCGGGTGTCGACGTCGGCGCGCAGCACGGTCAGCGGGTGGCCGAGCTCGTTGTTGAAGCTGCCGACGGGCGCGATGGTCGGGCCCATCCGGCCGGCCAGCCTGGCCAGCAGGTCTTTGGTGCTGGTCTTGCCCGCCGAGCCGGTCACGCCGATCACGGTGGCCTGCGGCAGCGCGGCGGCCTGCGCGGCGGCCAGCGCGGCCAGCGCGACCGCGGCGTCGGGGACGATCACCGCCGGCGCGTCGACCGGCCTGGAGGCCAGGACGGCGACCGCTCCGGCCCGGATCGCCTGCGCGGCGTAGTCGTGGCCGTCGACCCGCTCGCCGGCGAGGGCGACGAACAGCGATCCCGGCTCCACCGCGCGTGAGTCGATCACTACGGGCCCGCGCACCACGGCGCGGGGGTCTGCCATGCCCGACAGGGCGCCCGAGGTTATCTCGGCGATCCTGGCCAGCGGCAACGGGATCATCGGTGCTTCCTGCTTTCGTTGCGTGCGTCGATCGCTTCGGCGACCACTTCGCGGTCGTCGAACGGGATCACTTCGCCGGAGACGTACTGGCCCTGCTCGTGACCCTTGCCCGCGACGACGATCACGTCGCCGCGGCCGGCCCGGCCGACGGCCAGGTCGATCGCGGCCGCGCGGTCGGGCTCAATGATCACATGGGCGCGGTCGCGGGGCGGAACGCCGAGCGCTCCCTCCATCATCGCGGCCAGGATGGCGAGCGGATCCTCCGAGCGCGGGTTGTCGTTGGTGAAAATCGCCACATCGGCCAGCCGGGCGGCGATCTCGCCCATGATCGGGCGTTTGCCGGTGTCGCGGTCGCCGCCGCAGCCCAGCACGATCGTCAGCGTGCCCGCGGTCACCTCACGCAGCGAGCGCAGCACCGACTCCACGGCGCCCGGCTTGTGGGAGTAGTCCACGAGCGCCTGGAACTCCTCCTCGGCGGAGGTGATGCGCTGCATGCGCCCGGGCACCCCGGTGAGGCTGCCCACGCCGTGCACGGCGGTCTGGAGCGGCACCCCCGACTCCACCAGGCAGACGATCGCGCCGAGCGCGTTGGCGACGTTGAAGGGGCCGGGCAGCGAGATCTGCGCGTCGGCCTCGACCCCGCCGGGACCGGCCACCCGGAACGCGCTGCCGTCGGCGCCGAGCCGGACCTCCAGCGCCCGCCACTCCGCCTCCGGGTCGCCGAGCGCCGAGAACGTGGTCATCGGCACCTTGGCCCGGTGCAGCAGCTCCCGGCCGTGCGGGTCGTCGATGTTGGTCACGCCGACGCGGCTCAGCTCGGGCTGGAACAGCCTGGCCTTGGTGGCGAAGTAGTCCTCGAAGTCCTTGTGGAAGTCGAGGTGGTCCTGGGAGAGGTTGGTGAACAGGGCGACGTCGTAGAAGATGCCGTCGACCCGGCCGAGCGCCAGCGCGTGGCTGGAGACCTCCATGGTGGCCGCGGTGACCCCCTGCTCGCGCATCAGCGCGAACAGCGCGTGCAGCTGCGGGGCCTCCGGCGTGGTCAGCGTGGGCTCGAAGCGGAGGTCTCCGGCGGCGATCTCGACGCCGCCGACCAGGCCCGTCGTGTGGCCGGCCGCCCGCAGGCCGGCCTCCACCATGAAGGTGGTGGTGGACTTGCCGCTCGTGCCGGTCACCCCGATGACCTGGACGTCGTGGGCCGGCTGGCCGTAGACCCAGGAGGAGACCTGCCCGAGCAGCGCGCGCGGATCGGGCACGATCAGCACCGGCAGGCCGGTGGCCACGGCGGCCTCCCGCCCGGCCGGGTCGGTGAGGACGGCCACGGCTCCGCGCGCCATCGCCTCGGCGGCGAAGGTCGCGCCGTGCACGCGGTTGCCCGGCAGCGCCACGTAGAGATCGCCGCGCTGCACGGCGCGGGAATCGATGGTGACGCCGGTCAGGGCGGCATGGGGCGACCTCGACGTGCCGGAATCGGCGTCGAGCATGGTCGCGAGCCCGGTCAGCGGACGGGGCGGGCTGGTCTTGGGACGCATAGACGACGGGGGACGCACGGCGAGAGCGTACCTTCCCTGCTCACTGTCCCGCGCGCGTACGCACCGGCGGCGCGTCCGAGCCTGTGGGAGGAATCTTCCTGCTCTTGATGGCGAACGTCATCACATCCTTGAACACGGGGGCCGCGAGCTGGCCGCCGAAATGGCCGTTCTTGGGGTTCTGGAGCACCGAGAGCACCACCAGCCGGGGCGCGTCCGCGGGCGCGAACCCGGCGAAGGAGGCCGTGTAGCCGTCGTAGCGGCCCAGCTCGGCGTCGTAGCGGTCGGCGGTGCCGGTCTTGCCCGCCACCCGGTAGCCGGGGATGGCGGCCAGCGCGCCGGTGCCCTCGGCGCTCACCGCGGTCTCCAGCATCGTCGTGATCTCCTTGGCCGTCGTCTCGCTCACCACTCTGGTCTGCCTGCCCGCGGGAGCCGGGACGAACCTGCCGGACGCGTCGGTGGTGCCCGCCACGATCTGCGGATCGACGCGGACGCCGCCGTTGGCGATGGTCTGGTAGACGCTGGCGGTCTGCAGGGCGGTCACCGACACGCCCTGGCCGTAGGCGACCGTGCAGCTCTGGCTGCCCGACCAGTTCTTGTAGTTGGGCAGCAGGCCCGCCTCGGCGTTGGGCACGCCGCCCGCCGGGGTGCTGCCGAACCCGAACGCCCTGAGCATCGCGTACAGGCGCTCGCTGCCGACCTTGCGGGCGGCCATGATCGTGGCGACGTTGCTGGACTGGGCCATGGCCTGCCGGAAGGTCATCGCCTCGGGCTTGTGGGCGTGGGCGTCGCGCAGCACCCGGTCGGCGCACCTGATGTTGTCGGGCACCTGGAACACCGTGTCGGGGGTGACCTCCTTGGCCTCCAGCGCGGCGGCGGCGGTGATCACCTTGTTGGTGCTGCCGGGCTCGAACACGTCCGCGGCGGCCTTGTTGACGTAGGAGGACGCGGGGGCCCTGCGCCAGTTGCCCAGGTCGAGCTCGGGCGCGTTGGCCATGGCGATGATCTGGGCGGTCCGCACGTCCATGACGATGACCGCGCCGCTGCTCGCGCCCGACTCGCGCACCTGCTCGGCGACCGCCTTCTGGGCGGCCCACTGGATGTCGCGGTCGATGGTGAGCCGCACGTCCTGCCCGTTGACGGGCGCGGTGCGCTCGCTGCTGGTCATGGGGATGCGCAGGCCGTCGCGGCCGGTCTCGACGCGCTGCTTGCCGTCGCGGCCGGCCAGGATCGTGTTCTTGGCCTGTTCCATGCCGCCCAGGCCGTTGCCCTCGTCGCCGACGAAGCCGATGAGGCTGCCGGCCAGGTCGCCGGCCGGGTAGTCGCGGCGGTAGGTCTTCTTCGTGCTGAGAGCGGGCACGCGGGCCTGGAGCAGGCGGGTGGCCACGACCGGGTCGACGTCTCGGGCCAGGAGCTGGTAGCGGCTGCCGGTCCTGGACAGCTTGGCGGTCATCTCCTCCACGGTCTTGCCCAGTTGCCTGGCCAGGATCGCGGCGACGTTGGCGCGGACGTCCGCGGGGACCTTGGAGGGGTCGATGGACACCTCGCGGGCCTCCGACGTACGGGCCAGCGCGTTGCCGTTGACGTCGGTGATCGTGCCGCGCTTGGCGGGGATCTCCTCGACGTGCTGGCGCTGGCCGACGGCGGCGGCCTCGTAGACCTTGGAGTCGAGGCCCTGCATCTGGATCAGCCGGCCGGCGAAGATCGACAGGATGAACGTCATGCCGATCAGGCCGATGTTGATGCGCCGGCGCGGGCTGCCCAGGCGCAGCACCAGCGGGGGCCGCGGCGGGCGCGGCGGGGTGGGCGGGCGGCGCGGGCCCCTGGGCGGCGGCACGTCCGCGCCCCGGCGCAGCATGCCGCGCTCACGGCCGCGCGCCTGGTCCAGCCCGGAGGCGCGCCCCTGGCCGGACGCCGGACCGCGCGCCTGACCGGCCCCGGGACCGCGGGTCTGACCGGGCCTGCCGCCGCGCCCCTGGTCGGGCCGGGAGCTTCGGCTCTGGCCCGGCCCCGAACCGGGCCGCGCAGGCTCGGACCGCGAGCCACGCGCAGGTTCGGATCGCGAGCCGCGCGCCGGGTCGGGCCGCGAGCCACGTCCTTGGTCGGATCGCGAGCCGCGCGCCGGGTCGGACCGGGAGCCGCGCCCCTGGTCAGATCTTGAGCCGCGGGCCTGGTCGGGGCCGGGGCCGTCGCCGCGACGGCGTGACCCCTCCTGCGGCGCCCTGTCCCTGGCGCCGTCGTCGCGCCCCTGGGACGCGCGCCCGCGCGCCCGGTCGCTCTCGTCCCGCCCCTGGGCACGGCCCCGCGGACGGTCGCCCTCGTCGCGTCCCTGGGCGGCACGGCCACGCGGACGGTCGTCGCCGTCGCGGCTCTGCGGGGTGCGCCCGCGCGGGCGGTCGTCGTCGTCGCGCCCCTGGGAGACGGCGCGGTTGCGGGAATCGTCGCGGGAGTCGTCGCGCGGACGGCGGCGCGGGCCGTCGCCCGGGTCGCGGCGCGAACGGGTGCCCTCGTCGTCGTCGCGGGGCCGGGCGCGGTCGCCGTCGTCGCGGCGCTGGCGGCCGCGGGAACCGCCCGCGGAGTCGCGGCGGGCGCTGCCGCGCGCGTCGTCGTCGGGGTCGTGGGGCCGGCGGCCCCTCAGGTCGTCGTCGAACGGCAGGTCGAACGGGTCGGGGGGACGCTTGCGCGGCGAGTCGTCCGGCGCCCCCGGGCGGCCCGCCCCGTCGGAACGGGCAGAGCCCCCTCGTCCTGCCCGCCCCGGACCGCCCGGCGTACGACGAGCGGCGCCGGGCCCTCCAGGAGAGCCGGCGCCGCCAGCGCCGCGGCCGGGACCCTGTCCCCTGCCGCCTGAATCCCTCACCGCTCCGGGACCGCCGGGACAGTCGGCTCGCCCTTGTCCCAGGGCCGCAGGTTCTTGTCCAGGTGGTAGCCCTGCGCCTCGGCGCGGTCGGCGATGTTCTGGGGCTGCATCTTGCGCTCGTACTCCAGCCGGAGCGCTTCCTTCTCCTGCTGGGCCACCGCGATCTCCTCGCGCAGCTTGGCGTCGGTGATGGCGTCGCGGTTGAGCATGATGTTGAGCAGCAGCAGGCTCACCAGCCCACCGCACATCAACCCGACGACGAGCAGCACGAACGGCGCCCGCTGCCGCTTGGTCGAGGGCCGCCGCGCGGCGGGACGGCGCGCGGGCGCGGCGCTCTCGCCTGGACGCGCGGCCGCCGGCCGCCGGCCGCCGGTGTCAGGACGGGGCCGCGGCTTGGTCTGGTGCGAAGCGCCCGGCCTGCGCGTGCCCGGCTTGGGCATGGCGCGGCGGACGGGCGCGACCCGGCCGGTCTCCTGCTCAATCGTCAACGCGGATCCTCTCTGCCGCCCGTAGCCGGGCCGAGGCCGCCCGCGGGTTGCGGGCGAGCTCTTCATCGCTGGGGAGCTCGGCTCCCCTCGTCAGCAGGCGGAACCTCGGCTGGTGTGCCGGTAGCGGGACAGGCAGCCCTGGCGGGCTGGTGTCCTTGGTTCGCGCCGTGAGGGCCTGCTTGGTGAGCCGGTCCTCAAGGGAGTGGTAGGAGAGCACGACGACCCGCCCACCCAGCGCCAGCGCGTCGAGCGCCGCGGGCAGCGCCGCCTCCAGGGCGGACAGCTCCGCGTTGACCTCGATGCGCAGCGCCTGAAAAGTCCTCTTGGCGGGGTTGCCGCCGGTGCGCCTGGTCGCCGCGGGGATCGCGTCGCGCACGATGTCGGCGAGTCTCTTGGTGGAGGTGATGGGCTCCTTGGCGCGTTCCTTGACGATAAGCCCCGCGACCCTCGGCGCGAAACGTTCCTCGCCGTAGTCGCGCAGGATTCGTGCCAGGTCGGCGGCCGGATAGGTGTTGACCACCCGCTCGGCCGTCAGCTCCTGGTCGGTGTCCATGCGCATGTCGAGCGGGGCGTCGTAGGAGTAGGCGAAGCCGCGTTCGGCCTCGTCGAGCTGCGGCGAGGAGACGCCGAGGTCGAACAGCACGCCGTGGACCGTGGGATGCCCGGCCTCGGCGACGATCTGGGCCAGGTCGCCCGAGGAGGCGTGGACCAGGGTGGTGCGCCCGGCGTAGGGGGCGAGCCTGCGGGTGGAGAAGTCGATCGCGAACGGGTCGCGGTCGATCCCGATCAGGTGCAGGGACGGGAAGGCGGCGAGCAGGGCCTCGGAGTGGCCGCCGAGCCCGAGATTGGCGTCGACGACGACCGGCTCCGGCCCCGACAGCGCCGGGCCCAGCAGCTCCAGTACGCGGTCGAGCATCACCGGAACGTGACCGCCCGTGCCTGCGTTGTCGTCCATCTCCAACCCCCCCTCTCGCGTCCTGCTCGCGGATGACGCGTATCGGTCAATCGTCAGTCATTCCTGGGTCCCCACCCGGCGCCGTCCGGCCAGGTCCCCATCCGCACCCTCTTCGTGGACGCCCGCCCTCTGACACCGGGGAAGGTGCATCAGTTGGCAGGCAGTGGTTGCGGGTGGAGACCTCGCCGAACGACATCACCGACGGATCGACCGTGGTCACTACAAGATCCCTGGCAGCACCTCCTCCGACAGATCGGCGAACGCCTGCTCCTGCGCGTTGAGATAGGTGTCCCAAGCCTGCGAGTCCCAGATCTCCAACCGGGTGTTGGCCCCGATGACGACGCAGTCACGCTCCAGGCCGGCGTATTGACGCAGGCTCTGCGGGATCGTGACGCGTCCCTGCTTGTCTGGTTTCTCGTCGGACGCGCTTGCGAAGAAGACGCGGCTGTAGTCACGCACCGCCTTGGCGGTGACCGGGGCGGTGCTGAGAGCCTCGGTTATGCGCTGGAACTCCTCTACTGGAAAGACGTAGAGGCATCGCTCCTGGCCTTTGGTGATCACAAGACCCTCCGCCAGCTCCTCACGGTACTTAGCCGGCAGGAACAGCCGTCCCTTGTCGTCAAGACGCGGTTGATGGGTGCCGAGGAACATCGGCGCCACCTCCCGTGCCTCAGCGAAGCGCTCAGCGCTGGTGCACCGGGCCCTCCACTGCGCACCACCATACTCCACTTCTCCCCACCGTCAACTGATTCGAACCGTCTTCATCATCAGTTTCCGTTGCGTTACCGCAGGTCAGAGCGGTGGAGCGAGGGTGGGGGGCGCCGGGGGGCGGGCCAACCCTCATGGGCGTGTCGAGGGTTGGAAAGACCGGCGGTATAGGGGCTTCCGGCGGGCGCCAAGGCGGCGGTGGGGGAAAGTGGGGCCGCCGAGGGGGTCAGTGTCACGGGATTCGCACTGCTATGCGACAAGAACAGGAACATCAGCGGGGTTCCCTGGAATATCCACAAATGTCGCTCAAGAACCCGCAGCGTCGTAGGGTCGTACAGACAATGGAAAAGGAATGGCATGGCTCCCGTAATGGCACCGTGCGGGACAGCCGTCGCACTATGGAGGCCTGGTGGCACTAACCCATGACGTCCCTCCCCAGCTTGACGAGCTGGTCTCCACCGCCCACCGAATTCGGCAGGCCATCGAGTCGGTGATCGAGGGAAAGAGCGACGCCGTCCGTCTCACGCTGACCGTCCTGCTCGCCGAGGGCCACCTTTTGATCGAGGACGTGCCGGGGGTCGGCAAGACGATGCTCGCCAAGGCTCTGGCGCGGTCCATCGACTGCCCGGTGCGCCGCGTGCAGTTCACGCCCGACCTGTTGCCCAGTGACATCACCGGGGTCAGCGCCTACAACCAGCAGACGCGTGAGTTCGAGTTCAAGCCCGGGCCGGTGTTCGCCAACATCGTCGTGGGCGACGAGATCAACCGCGCCTCCCCCAAGACGCAGTCGGCGTTGCTGGAGTGCATGGAGGAGCACCAGGTCACCGTGGACGGCGTGACGTACCCCCTGGACGCCCCCTTCATGGTGATCGCCACCCAGAACCCCATCGAGATGGAGGGCACCTATCCCCTCCCCGAGGCCCAGCGCGACCGGTTCACCGCCCGGGTCGCCATGGGCTACCCGGAGCCGACCGCCGAGCTGGAGATGCTCGACGTGCACGGCAGCACCTCGCCGCTGGACAAGCTGGAGCCGGTCGCCACGACCGCCGAGGTGCGCGCCCTGATCGAGGCCGTGCGCGGCGTGTACGTCTCGCAGCCGGTCAAGAAGTACGCCATCGACCTCGTCGTGGCCACCCGCCACTCCCCCGACCTGCGGCTGGGCGCCTCCCCCCGGTCCACGCTGCAGCTCGTCCGCGCGGCCAGGGCGCACGCGGCGCTGGCCGGACGCGACTACGTCATCCCCGACGACCTGCAGGACCTGGCCGTGCCCGTGCTGGCGCACCGGCTGCTGCCCAGCGTCGAGGCCCAGGGCCAGCGCCGTCTGCCCGAGCAGGTGGTGACCGACCTCGTCAGGCGTGTGCCGGTGCCGGAGACGCGAGCGTCGTGAGGGCCGGACTGCGGGCGCTGACCTCCCGCGGCAGGTCGTTCCTGGCCTCGGGGATCGCGGCGCTGCTGATGGCGCTGATCCTGGGCGAGAACGACCTGTTCAGGATCGGCGTGCTGGTCACGGCGCTGCCGCTGCTGGCCGCGCTGGTGGTGGCACGTACCAGGTACCGGCTGAGCTGCGCGCGGAGGCTGGACCCGCCCAGGGCGGAGGTGGGCGGGGAGGCCACGGTGACGCTGCGCCTGGAGAACGTGACCAGGCTGCCGACCGGGCTGCTGCTGATCGAGGACACCGTGCCGTACGCGCTGGGCGTGCGGCCGCGGTTCGTGCTCGACCGGGTCGAGTCCAAGGGCGTGCGGGAGATCGACTACCGGGTCCGGTCCGACCTGCGCGGCAGGTACACGATCGGGCCGCTGTCGGTGCGCATCGCCGACCCGTTCGGGCTGGTGGAGCTGACGCGGGCGTTCACGATCAGCGACACGCTCGTGGTGACGCCGCAGGTGGTGGCGTTGCCGCACGTACGGCTGTCGGGCGAGTGGACGGGCGGCGGCGACAGCCGCACCAGGAGCGTGGCCGCGGCCGGCGACGACGACGTGGCGCCGCGCGAGTACCGGCAGGGCGACGACCTGCGCCGGGTGCACTGGCGCTCGACCGCCCGGCACGGCGAGCTGATGGTGCGCCGCGAGGAGCAGCAGTGGCAGAGCCGCGGCGCGCTCCTGCTGGACACCCGCAGGCACGCCCACCGCGGCGAGGGCCCGCGCTCCTCCTTCGAGGTGGCGGTCTCGGCCGCGGCCTCGATCGGCGTGCATCTCGCCCACGAGGGTCTGGGCCTGCGGCTGGTGACCGACCAGGGCGCCGAGCACCTGACCGACCAGGGTCTCAGCTACTCGCTGCTGGACACGCTCGCCGTGGTGCGGCACAGCTCGGCCCGCTCGCTGGAGATGGGCGTCTCGGCCCTGCGCCAGGGCGGCGGCGACGGCCTGATCGTGGCCGTGCTCGGCGCGCTCGACCCCGAGGAGGCCAGGGAGCTGGCCAGGCTGCGGCACAGCGGCGTCACCGGTGTCGCGGTCCTGCTCGACGCCGGCACCTGGGAGGGCGCCGGCCGGGGCTCGCACGAGAACTTCGACGCCGTTCAGGGCGTCCTGGCCGGTTACGGCTGGCGGATCGTCCGCCTGCCCGCCGGCACCTCCATCGCCTCGGTCTGGCCGGACGCCGCCAACCGCGGCAGGTACGCGCTCAACCCCACGGGAGGTGCGGCATGAGGCTGACGGCCGCCTCGGGTGTGGCCGCGTTCGCCGCGGCGATCCTGCTCTATCCGCTCTTCCAGGGCGGCGCCTGGTTCTGGACGTCGCTCGGCGCGGTGCTGGCCGTGATGGCCGCCGGGCTGATCGGCTCCCGCCTGTCGCTGCCCGCCTGGGCCGCGCCGCCGGCCGGGCTGGCCGCGTTATGGATCTTCCTGACCGTGGTCTTCGCCTCCGGCAAGGCGTGGGCGCTGGTGATCCCGACCAAGGAGTCGGTGTGGGAGCTGGGCCGGCTGCTCGGGGTCGGCTGGGCCGACATCCAGCGCTACGCCGCGCCCGTGCCGTCCACGGACGGCATCACGCTGCTGACCGCGGGCGGCGTGGGCGTCATCGCGATCGCCGTGGACCTGCTCGCCGCGCGGCTGCGGCGGGCGGCGCTGGCGGGGCTGCCGCTGCTGGCGCTGGCCACGGTCCCGGCGACGATCCTGGCCGAGCCGATCAGCTGGCCCGCCTTCATCATCGCCGCGCTCGGCTTCGTCAGCCTGCTGATCGCCGACGGGCGCGAGCGGGTGGGCCACTGGGGACGGGCGGTGCTCGTCCGCCGGACCAGGGCGGCGACCGGGCCGCGTCCGGACACCGGCGGGGCCAGGGCCGACACCAGCGGACTGCGGCTGTCGGGCAAGCGCATCGGGTTCGCCGCCATCGCGCTGGCCGTGCTGCTGCCCGCCGCGCTGCCGGTGATGGAGCCGGTCTCCTTCTTCCAGTTCGGCGTGGGCGGCCGGGGCGGCGGCAAGGGCAACTCGATCAGCATCGCGAGCCCGATCGCGAGCCTGCGGGGGCAGCTCGAACTGCCCGAGCGGCGCGTGGTGCTCACCTACAACAACAACGACGACAAGCCCAGGTACCTGCGGATCTACGCGTTGGACACCTTCGACGGCCAGCAGTTCGGCATGACCGAGCCGAAGGGCTCGCCGGACAACAGGACGGAGAACGGCCCGCTGCCGCCGCCTCCGGGGCTGAGCGCGAGCACGAAGGTCAGCAACGTCGTCACCAGGATCCGGATGAGCGACGAGATCGAGCGGCTGCAGTTCCTGCCGCTGCCGTACCCGCCGCGGCAGATCCGGGTGGACGGCGACTGGCGCGCCGACGTGGGCACGCTGATGGTCTTCTCCATCCCCGACGAGGCGGCCGGCCTGGAGTACGAGGTCGCCACCAGCGAGCCGGCCGCCACGCCGGAGCTGCTGGAGTCGCTGGAGGGCGTCCAGCCGAGCGTGGACCGGCGTTACCTGAAGCTGCCGGACAACCTGCCGCCAGAGATCGTCCGGCTGGCGCGTTCGCTGACGGCGCAGACCAACTCCAACTACGAGGCGGCGGTGAAGCTCCAGCAGTTCTTCACCAAGGACGGCGACTTCCGCTACGACCTGCGCACGCAGGGCCACGGCAACTCCGCGCTGCGGGACTTCCTGCTGCGCGACCGCACGGGCTACTGCGAGCAGTTCGCGGCCTCGATGGCGGTGCTGGCCAGGATCGTCGGCATCCCGTCGCGGGTGGCGATCGGCTACACCGGCGGCACGAAGGCCGGCGACAACTGGACGGTCACGACCGGCGACTCGCACTCCTGGCCCGAGCTGTACTTCGAGGGCGTGGGCTGGCTGCCGTTCGAGCCGACGCCGTCCGGGTCGCTGGGGCAGGGCAGCGCGCGGGTGCCGGACTACACGGTCCCGCCGGCGCCTTCGACGACGCCGTCCACCTCGCCGAGCAGCGGCGCGACCGAGTCCGGCGCCGACGACCCGATCAACCCCTCCACCCGGCGCAACCCGCGCGAGCTCGACCGTGAGGGCCTGATCGCCACGGGCGGCCTGCCGCCGGACGACTCGATGCCGCTGATCGGCAAGATCGGCATCGGCGCGGGCGCGTTGCTGCTGCTCCTGCTGGTCCCGGCGGCGCTGCGGCTGCTCACCAGGAACCGGCGGGTGCGCGCGCTGGGCTGGAAGGTCTCGCAACCGGCCGACGACCTGACGGCCAGGATCGCGACCGCCCACCACCCGTCGATCGCGGCCGTGTGGGCCGAGCTGGACGACGTGCTGTGCGACTACGGCATGACCCGCGGCGCCAGCGAGACCCCGAGGGCGCTGGCCCGGCGGCTGAGCCGGCAGTACGAGTTCGACGCCGAGTCGGCGGCCGCCATGACGGCCATCGCGACGACGGTCGAGCGGGTCCTGTTCGCCAGGGACCCGGGCACGATCGGGCCCATGAGAAAGGACCTGCGCAAGGTGCGGCAGGCCCTGGCGGCGACGGTGTCGCGGGGAAGGCGGATGCGGGCGGTGCTGCTGCCGCCCTCGACGCTGCGGCGGCTGCGGGCGCTGGGCGAGCGCCTGCTGGACGGCTTCGACCTGCTGGAGAACATCAGGCTGCGGCGGACGGCGGCCCACAAGGGCGCCTGAGCCGCCTGCCCAGGACCGAGCGTGCGGTCGCTCCCCGGAAGGGGAACGGCCGCACGTTCGCGTTGGGCGGAAGGTTCGGGGCCGGTGAGGAGCGGCGAGGAGGTCAGCGCTCGTCGTGACGACGGCGCCAGCGCTCCTCCATGCGCTCCATGAAGGTGCCCCGGTTGGCGCGCCGGGGCTGCCTGCCCGTGGCGCCGGCGCCTTGGGCCGGCGGCGAGTCGCCGAACCCGTTCATGCGCTTCCAGCTGGACAGACCCCACAGACACGCGGCGAGCATGACCACGAAACCGCCGACGCCGAGCGGGATCTGACTCATGACCACGCCGACCATCATGATCACGACGCCGAGCGCAAAGCCGATGGAGGCTTTGATCAGGCGACGCTTGTAATGGCTGCGCGGGTCACTGATCCTCACGGTGTTGGCCCACTTCGGGTCCTCGGCGTAGAGGGCCTGCTCGATCTGGTCGAGCAAGCGCTGCTCGTGCTCAGAGAGCGGCACGGCGCCTCCCAAGGACAGCCCCAGGACGGGGAAGACGGCAACGGACGACACGGGGTGTCCGAACCTCGCGGTCGGTTATCCCCAGAATACGAGGCTGTAGACGTAGGCGAAAGCAAACGTCCAACGCAGACCAAACCGGAGGTGACGTCATGGCTCCATTGTGGACCATCTCGCACCCCTTCCCCCAAAATCGCGACATCCTTCTCCTACCCGACTGACCGATCGAGTAGGACATGGGCGTCATGTCTCTATTTCATCAAGCTTGCCACGTACCAGCGACGCTGGGAGCACCGCATCGGGGCCAAATCTCCGGATCGCCTTGTCCATCGCCTGTTCGGCCTCGCGCCAGCCGGTCTCGCGCTCGCCCAGACCGAGCTGATGGGTGGCCTCGCCGGCCGGGCGCAGGTTCTCCATCCGGACCCCGACCAGGCGCAGGCGCACCCGCTGGAGACCGGCGGCCTCGAACAGCTCGCAGGCGGTGGCGTAGATCACCTGGGCCACGTCGGTCGGCTCCCGCAGGGTGCGCGACCGGGTGATCGTGGTGAAATCGGCCCGGCGCAGCTTCACACTTACAGTTCTGCCCACGTGTCCGCCCTTACGCATCCGGGCCGCCACGCGCTCGGCCAGGCGCAGCAGCTCGCGCCGGATCACCTCGGGATCGTCGACGTCGGCCGCGAAGGTCTCCTCGTTGCCGATGCTCTTGTCGGGCACGTGCGCGGTCACCGGACGCTCGTCGCGCCCCCAGGCCAGCGCCGCCAGGTGGCCGCCGACGGCCTGCCCGAGCTCGCGCTGGAGCGTGCCCAGCGGCACCCTGGCCAGGTCGCCGACGGTGCGGATGCCGAGCCGGACGAGGGACTGCTCGGTGCGCTCCCCCACGCCCCACAACGCCGCGACCGGCAGCGGGTGGAGGAAGTCGACCACCTGCCCTTCGGGCACCACCAGCAGGCCGTCGGGCTTGCACTGCTTGGAGGCCAGCTTTGCCACGAATTTGCTGGAGGCCACCCCCACCGAGCAGGTGATGCCGTAGCGGTCGAGGACCTGCTCCCTGATCATGGCGGCGATCGCCGCGGGCGGGCCGAGCCGCCGCCGGGCGCCGCCGACGTCGAGGAACGCCTCGTCGGAGGCGATCGGCTCGACCAGCGGGGTGATCGAGTGGAAGATCTCCATGACGCCCCGGGAGACCTCGGAGTACTTGCCGTGGCTGGGCGGGATGATCGTGGCCTGCGGGCACAACCGGCGGGCCCTGCTCATCGGCATCGCCGAGTGCACGCCGAACGCCCTGGCCTCGTAGGTGGCGCTGAGCACGACGCCGCGCCCGGCCGGCGAGCCGACGATCACCGGGCGGCCCCGCAGCTCCGGCCGTTCCAGCAGCTCCACGCTGGCGAAGAAGGCGTCCATGTCGACGTGGAGAATCGGGCAGCCGCTGTCATCGACCCCGGTCCGCGGCGCGGGGCCGATGCCTGTGATCTGCTTGCGGGACACGCCTGCGAGTCTATCCGAACAGACGTTCCAGACTAGGGGCGGTGGCCGAGGACGTGCACCTGGGTGGCGACGTCCCGCAGCACGGGGTGGACGGCGGCGGCCTGCTCCAGCGCCACGAGCGCGTCGGCCGCGCCGGGCTCGCCGTCGACGAGCCGGCTGGGCACCAGGTCGGCGAAGACCCGCACGCCGTGGACCGCGCCGACGGTGAAGCCCGTGGCGGTCAGCAGCTGCGCCAGGGTCTCGGCGGTGAAACGCCGCGGCGTGGGGTCGCGGTCGCCCCACGTGCCGCGCGGGTCGGCCAGCACGGCCCTGGCCTCGTCGAACTGCCCGGCCAGCGCCCGGTGGATCGCGCTGGCCACGGGGTTGGCGGCCAGCACGCTGACGGCGCCACCCGGGCGCAGCAGCCCGGCGACGGCGGCCAGCGCGCCGGTGGGATCGTCGACGTACTCCAGGACGCTGTGGCACAGGACCAGGTCGGCGCTGTCGCGGTCGAGCAGGTCGCCGAGGTCGGCGGTGTCGCCCTGCAGGC
The DNA here is from genome assembly GCF_053601695.1 of Nonomuraea sp. NPDC004702. Lineage (NCBI taxonomy): Bacteria > Bacillati > Actinomycetota > Actinomycetes > Streptosporangiales > Streptosporangiaceae > Nonomuraea > Nonomuraea sp. NPDC004702. The sequence continues at coordinate 5,721 of NZ_JBSGCE010000048.1, read as the reverse complement.
CGCGCACGCCCACGCCCTTCTCCTTGGCCCGGCGCTCCAGCGCGGCCAGCGAGTCGGGGCTGGGATCGACGACGGTGACGGTGTGGCCGAGCTCGGCCAGCGGCACGGCGAACCCGCCGGTGCCCCCGCCGGCGTCGACGATGTCGAGCGTGGCCCGGCCGACGGCCTCGGCACGCTCGGCCAGCACCGACCGCAACGCGCCCCACACGACGGCGGTGCGCACCGCCGGGGTCTTCGTGGTGACGCCTTCTGCTCGCAACGTCGGCTCGCCTCTCTCTCCTCCGCGGGCGGCCCTCGCCCTGTGCGGACGGGCCCAGCCTACGCCGTACGCGCCGTCGCCCGCAGGCCGGACCCTAACCGTCGAAGGCCGCCGCGATCCTCTTCGGCGCGCGCAGCCGCCAGGCGTCGGTCAGCAGCTCGGCCAGCTCGCCGGCCGCCACGGCCGCCAGGCGCACCAGCACCACGGCGTGCCCGTCGTAGTGGGGCGAGGAGAAGAACGTGCCGGGGACGGCGGCGATCAGCTCGTGCTTGAGCTCCACGCCGCCCACCGGCACGGCGAGCACGCCGTCCTCCTGCGTGATCCGGGCGAACCACCTGCCGCGCACGTAGAAGGCGGGCGTGCCGTACATGGGTTTCTCGGCGGTCTCGGGGAGCGCCAGGGCGAGGGCGCGCACCTCGTCTTCGGTCACCATGGACCGATGCTCACACAGAAAGCCGGACAAGGCCCGACAGGGCCGGACAGGGCCGGAAAAGGGCGCGTCGCGGCTGGTGACGCGCCACTTCCCCGGACCGGCTCACGGCCCCGCGGCCAGGCCGGGGACCGCACCGGAAGGCCGCGCGCCGGCGCGCCTCCCGCCGCCTCTTCCCGAGCCGTACGGACCGTCTGAGTGGAACGTACTCCGAAACGGCCTTCGCGGCCTTTGTCTAAAGGGTGAGGCTTGGCTTGAGTTGCTTGAACCGGGCCAGCAGGCCGTTGATGAACTGCGGCGACTCGTCGGTCGACAGCTCGCCCGCCAGGTGCACCCACTCGCTGATGACCACGCCCTCCGGCACGCCGGGCATCCACAGCAGCTCGTACGTGCCGCCGCGCAGCAGGTTGCGGTCGACCGCGGGCATGCGGTCGAGGGTCCAGCCCTCGGAGTAGGTGGTGATCAGCTCGTCGATGCGGGCATGGTGGCGGGCGACGCCCTCGACGATGGCCGAGGTGTACTCGTTGACCGGCGGCTCCTGCCGCTCGACGCGCTCGGCGAGGATCTTCAGCGGATCCTCCGAGCGCAGCTCGGCCTCGAAGAGGATGTCAAGGGCGCGCCTGCGTGCTTTGCCGCGTGCAGACACCTCAGGCCCGGCCGAGGTATTCGCCGCTGCGGGTGTCGACCTTGACCTTCTCGCCGGTGGTGATGAACAGCGGCACCTTGATCTCGGCGCCGGTCTCCAGCGTGGCCGGCTTGGTGCCGCCGGTGGAGCGGTCGCCCTGCAGGCCGGGCTCGGTGTTGGAGATCAGCAGCTCGACGGCGGCGGGCAGGTCGACGTAGAGCGCCGAGCCCTCGTTGAACGCGATCGTGGCGAGGGTGTTCTCCAGCATGTAGTTGGCGGCGGTGCCGACGGTGCGGGCGGGCACGTTGACCATGTCGTAGGTCTCGGTGTCCATGAAGACGAAGTCGTCGCCGTCCTTGTAGGAGTACTGCATCTCGCGCTTGTCGACGTTGGCCACGTCGACCTTCACGCCGGCGTTGAAGGTCTTGTCGACGACCTTGCCGGAGAGGACGTTCTTGAGCTTGGTGCGCACGAACGCGCCGCCCTTGCCCGGCTTGACGTGCTGGAACTCGACAACGCTCCAGAGCTCACCGCCCTCGAGCTTCAGCACCATGCCGTTCTTGAGGTCGTTGGTCGTCGCCACTCGTTCTCTCCCGCGTGTGGCCGCTCTAAAGGACGAGCAGCTCCTTGGTGGTCTTGGTGAAAAGTTCCGGCCCGCCCTCACGGGTCACGAGGGTGTCCTCGATGCGAACCCCGCCCCGCTCGGGGAGGTAGATCCCAGGCTCGACGGTGATCGGAACTCGATCCTCTAGTCTACCGGTCCTGGAGGGGCCCAGGAACGGGTCCTCGTGGATCTCCAGGCCGACGCCGTGGCCCAGGCCGTGCCGGAAGTGCTCGCCGTGGCCCGCCGCCTCGATCAGGCCGCGGGCGGCGGCGTCGACGTCCTTGGCCTGGGCTCCCGGGGTCAGGGCGTGCCGGCCGGCCCGCTGGGCGCGCCTGACCAGGTCGTACAGGTCGCGCTGCCAGGCGGCGGGCGCGCCCAGGCAGACCGTCCTGGTCATGTCGGCGTGGTAGCCGTGGTAGCGGGCGCCGAAGTCCATCGTGACCAGGTCGCCGGCGCGCAGCTCGCGGTCGGTGGGGGCGTGGTGCGGGATCGCGCCGTTCTCGCCGGCGGCGACGATCGTGTCGAACGCCGGCTTGTCGGCGCCCAGCTCGGTCATGCGGTTGTCGAGGAGACGGGCCAGGGCGCGCTCGGTGAGGCCCGGCGCGATCAGCGGGAGCACGTCGGCGAAGGCCTGGTCGGTCAGGGCGCAGGCGGTGCGGATGAGCTCCAGCTCCGCCTCGTCCTTGACCGCGCGCAGCTCCTCGACCAGCGGGCCGAGCGGCACCAGGCCCTGGCCCTCGCTGTCGCCTCCGCTCTCTGCCAGGCCCGCCTCCAGGCGGCGGAAGGTCGCCACGGTCATGGCGGCGGCCTCGATGCCCACGCCCGGCGCGGCCAGCCGGCCGGCCACGTCGGGCGCCTCGACCGCGGGCACGTCCAGGGCGCGGGTCTTGTCGATGTAGCGGTTGTCGGTCGCCAGCAGCGCCGAGCCGTCCGCCCTGACCAGGACGGCGGCGTTCGAGCTGACCAGCCCGGTGAGGTAGCGGACGTTGACGGGGGAGGTGACGAGGAGCGCGTGGACCTCGTGGGCGGGCAGCGCGGCGGCCAGGCGTGCCCGGCGCGCCGCGTGGTCGATGGTCATCCCGCCAATGTACGCGCGCCCAGACCCCTCCCCCACCCGGTCAGGAGAGGGGGAAACCACGGGCCTCCCGCCCCCCATCACGGTCAGGAGACGGCGAAGTCGTCCAGGAAGGAGGCGAGGGGGCCCGACAGGGGGACCTCGCCCTTCACCTGGGCGTTGCGCAGGTCCCGGTAGACGCCGGCGATCTGGCCGCGGGCGGGCTCGAAACGGCCGTCCTGGAGCTTCTTGGCGGCCTTCCTGAGCTTGTCGTGGACCTTCTCGGCGACATGGGGGTCGATGTCGCCGATGTCCTCCTGGGCCGTCACCGCCTCGTCGAACTTCACCAGCCAGTGGTCCCAGCCGCCCGCCGGGGTCTGCCCGGAGCCCAGGGTCGTCTTGGGGCCGACGGTCTGGACCAGGCTGGTGGCGGTGTCGCCCGGGGTGAGGTCGGTGGGGCTGGCTCGGGGCGGCTCGGAGGTCGGGCGGGCGGGCGGCGTGACGTCCGGCGTCAGGACGGGCGTGGGGGGCGTGCTCGCGCTCGGCTCGGCCACCGGGGTCTCCTCGCGCGAGCCCGCCCACATCACCATGGCGACGGCCACCACGGCGATGACCGCGACGGCGATCCCCATCTGGATCAGCAGCTTGTTCCCGGTACGCGGCGGCGCCGGGTCCAGCTCGGCGGACTCGTAGACGGCGGTGTCACCGGCCCGCGGGACGCCGTTGAAGTCGTAGACCTGGGTGTCGCCCGGCCGGCCCGCCGGGGCACCGGCGGGACTCTGGGCGGTGTTCGGGGCCGCGCCGGGCCGGGCGATGGCGGCCATGGCCCGGCGGACGGGCTCGCCGCCCGAAGGCCGCCTGGCGGGGTCGGGCGCGAGCATCGCGAGGACGAGCCGGTCCAGCTCGGCCGGGATCTCGGGCCGGATCGCACTGGGCGGGACGACCCCCTGCCCAACACCCCCGGGGGCCTCGGTTCCCGGGGCCGGAGCTCCGGGGGCCTCGGCGCCGGGGGCGGAGGGTGGGGACGGCGGGGTGGCGCGCATGCCGGTCACCGGCAGGTCGGGGGCGGCGGCGGGCGGGCGGCCGCAGAGGAGCTCGTAGCAGACGGCGCCGAGGGCGTACAGGTCGGCGGCGGCCGTGGCGGGACGGCCGGAGGCCCGCTCAGGGGCCAGGTAGCGGCGCTCGGCCTGGGACGGCTCCTCGTCCGGCAGCCCGAACCCGACGACCTTCAGCACGCCGCTGGCCGCCCGCCGGAAGCTGCCGGAGTCGATCTGCCCGTGGAACACCCCGGCGCGGTGCGCGGCGTCCAGCCCGGCGGCCGCCTGGCCGACCAGGTCGCACACCTCGACGATCGGCATGGGCCCCTCGGCCGCCAGGTCCTCCCCCACGCTGGTCCCGGTGAGGAACTCGGTCACCAGGAAAGGGGCGCCCTCCTGGTCGCCCACGTCGAGGACCATGGCCACATTGGGGTGGATCACCCTGGCCACCGCCTGCGCGTGCTGCTTCAGCGCCTCCCTGGCGGCCTCACCGGCCTCACCGGCCTCGCCCGCGCCCAGGATCTTCACGGCCACGACCCAGTCGGCGCGGGTGTCGTAGGCCCGCCACACCTCACCCATCGGACCGCTGCCGATGAGCTCGTCAAGCCGGTACCGGTCGGCGACCATCGAAGGCGTAGCGTCGGACATATCCCCGCCAAAAACTCGAAAAGTGGGCTATTTCCGACCCACCATAGGGCCCTCCAGCCCCTCCCCGCCCCATGATCCACGGTTCGCGCCCCCCGTCACGCCGCGCCCGCCGCCCCTCGACATAACGACTTTCGTTATTTACGATTATCGTTATGCCCATGAAGTGGATCACCCGGCTTGAGGTCCTGTTGAGCATCGGCCTCGTCCTCGGCTGCCTCGGCGCGCTCACCGCCCTGGGGGCCACCGTCCTCATCGCCGCGTTCGGCACGGCCAACGGCATCGGCGTCCCGCTGCACGTCTCCGGCGTGACGCCGCCCGTGACCCCCGTCCCGGGGGTGGAGATCGTCAGCGCCGCGGCCGACGTGACCCTCCGCCCCGTGGGGCCCTCGCCCGCGGCGGCGCTGCTCTACCTCCTGCTGTGGGCGCCGCCCATGGCGACCGGGCTGCTCGCGCTCTACACCGTGGTCCGCGCGTTGCGCAGGGCGCGGTCGGGCGACCGGGCGCTGTTCTCCGCGGTGACGGCCGGGCACCTGCGGCGGCTGGGCTGGATCCTGATCGCCGGTTCGCTCGTGTCGGCCGGGCTCGGCACGGCGGCGCAGGCCATACTGTCCGGCATGCTGCTGACGACCGGTCCGGCGTTCGTCCCGGCGCCGGGCGTGCCGCTCGCGGGCCTCGTGGCCGGCCTGTGCGCGCTCGGGGTCTCGGAGATCGTCCGCCGGGGCGTGGCCCTGCTCGACGAGGTCGAGGCCACGATCTGATGCCCGAAGGCACCATCCGGGTACGCCTGGACGAACTGCTCGCCCAGCGCGGCATGACGCTCACCGAGCTGTCGCACAAGGTCGAGATCACCGTCGTGAACCTGTCGATCCTCAAGAACGGCCACGCCAAGGCCATCCGCTTCTCCACGCTGACCCGGCTGTGCGAGGCCCTGGGCTGTCAGCCCGGCGATCTGCTCACCTACGACTGAGGGCGGGCGGCCGCCGAACGCCAGATGACGGGCGCGCGGCCGGGTGATGTCGAAGACGTCGGGCCGCTCGTGCACCGCCTCGTCGCGGCCGGCCGAG
>NZ_JBSGCE010000047.1:0-67723 GCF_053601695.1 Nonomuraea sp. NPDC004702 | reverse complement strand
GCCGAGCTGGTGGAGAACGCGCTGTCGTTCTCGCCGCGCGAGACCCGGGTGGCGGTGTCGGGCAGCAGGATCGACGGCGGCGGCGCTGGCCAGGAAGAAGGCGCTGGAGGCGGCCAAGAAGAAGGCCGCGGCGGCGGCCAAGCGCAGGGCGCTGGCCGCGGCCAGGAAGAAGGCGGCGGAGAAGGCCAGGAAGGCGGCCGCGGCGGCGGCCAAGAGACGGGCCGCCGCGGCGGCCAAGAGGGAGGCACGCAGGAAGGCCGCCGAGGCGGCGGCCAAGCGGCGGGCCACGCAGGCGGCCAGGGCGCGCAACCGCTACCGGGCGGCCCAGGCTCGGCGCGCCCAGGCGGCGCGGCGCCCGGCACAGCGTCCGACCAGTCATCGGGCGGTGCAACGGCAGTCGCCGCCGAAGGCCGCCAGGCAGCCGGCGCAGCCGAGACCCAGCCAGGTCTACCGGAACGACGGCACCACGCAGCCGACCCAGTCCTACACCGTCTACCGCGACGGCAAGATGTACCCGGACGGGCCGCCGCCACCCAGCCTGACCAGGCCCCAGGGCTCCGGGCAGGCGGAGAAGCAGATCTTCAAACCGGAGAAGATCGAGCCGGAGAACACCCGGACGGGCACGATCGCCGAGACCGGCGCCCGGGTCACCCGATGGATCGACCAGAGCGGCCTGGACGACTTCCTCGGCGGCTTCTTCTGATCCCCGGCCCCGGGCGCGCGGACCGAATCAGGTCCCCGCGCCCGGGGCTCACCCGCCGGACGCGGGGGTCCGCCGGACGCGGTGGTCATCCGGCCGCCGCGTCCGGCGGCACGTCGTGGGCCGTGGCGAAGGCCAGCAGGGACGCCGCCGTCCGGGCCGGGTCCTCCAGCATGGGGGAGTGCCCGGCCCCGGGCAGCAGCTCGACGGTCGCGCCGGGGACCGCCCGGTAGCCGGCGGCCGAGGACGAACGCCATCTCCGGTCGTCCTGGCCGAAGATCACCAGCAGCGGCTTGCCGAGCACGGCCAGCCGGTCGGGCAGCGTGCGCTGCCGCAGGTACTCCTCGGCGGCCTTCGAGGTCGTGGTGAGCGAGTGGTAGGTGAGGCCGCGCACGTCCTCGACCAGTTCGGGCGGGATCCGGTAGCCGGGGCGGCTGAACGCGGTCTCCAGGCCACGGAGGAGGAGGCCGTCGGTGCGCAGCCGCCACAGCAGCTGCCCGACGACGGGCACGAACAGCAGCTCGCCGACGAACCCGTCGGAGACGAAGGCGTCCAGGCCGGGCCCGGAGTCGAGGAGGGCGAGCGCGGTCACCAGGTCGCCTCGCTGCTCGGCGAGCGCGGTGGCGACCGAGCCGCCGGTGGAGTGGCCGGCCACGACCGCGTGCCGCACGCCGAGCCGGTCCAGCGCCGCGCCGACCCGCCGTCCCTGCTCGGCGACGGTGTAGCCGCCGCCGGCCGGTTTGGCCGACCGGCCGTGCCCGAGCAGGTCGATGCGGATCACGCGATGCGACCGCGCCAGTTCCGGGACCACCGGGTCCCACCAGCGGGTCGAGCCGGCCAGGCCGTGGATCAGCACGAGCGCCGGGGCGCCGGCGGGGCCGTCCTGGCGGACGTACAGGCCGCCGCCGTCGAGGGGCACGTTCGACTCGCCCGCGGCCTCCTGCCCCGACACCACCAGCGTGTTCGCCAGGAGCAGCACGGCGGCCGCGAGCAGCACGGCCGCCACGACGCGACGACGCCGGCCGCGGCCCTTCGCGCGCCGCCCGGCCGCCGGGCGGGCCGGGGTCCGGACCTCTTGGGAAGTCATCATGGCCACACTGTCGCGGGCCACCCGCCCCGCCGGCTTGTACGAATGTTCCCGCCCGCCACCGGCCGGGCCCGCACCGGCAAGGCAGTCACCGGGCGGGCCTTCACCGGTAAGGCCGTCACCGGCCGGGCCCGCACCGGCAGGGCAGTCACCGGCCGGGCCGGAGCCAGGTCAGGCCACGTCGCGGCGGAGCGGCCGCAGGACGGCGGCCGCGCTCGCCAGCGCCGCGTACGCCAGCAGGACCAGCGCCCCGGCGGCCGGTGACAGCAGCCGGACCGGCTCGCTCGACAGCTGGGCGGCCAGCGCGTCGGCCACGGCGGTGAAGTCGGTCAGCGCCGAGGTCGCGCCGCCGGGCAGCCACGGGTACAACTCCCGCACGCCGGGGATCATGATCAGCGCCAGCTCGCCGCCGTACAGGTAGCCGATCACCACGCACAGCGCCGCGACCTGGTTGCGGATCAGCGCGCCCATGCCCACGCCCAGCACCACGTAGACCGCCATCGCCACCCCCAGCCGGGCCAGCAGCGCCACGATCGTCCCGGCGGGCAGGCCCAGCTCGACGCCGCGGGCCGCGGCCACGCCGAACAGCGCCGCCCCGGCCGTCCCGGCCAGCACCAGCCCGTACGCCAGGCCCGCCACGGCGTAGGCGACGAGCTTGGCCACCAGCACCCGCCACCGGTCCGGCGCGAACAGGAAGGTGAAGTTCACCGTGCGGTGCCGGTACTCCGACGTGACGGCGAGCGTCCCGACGGCGGCCGGGACGAAGGCGGTGAACCCGAGGAACCCCAGGACGGCCCGCACCCCCGCCTCGGTGTCCAGCCCCGGCATCGGCGGCTCGAAGTTCTCCGGCCCGACCAGGGCCAGCAGCCCGATCAGACCGCCCCCGAGCAGGACGGCCGCCAGCGGCATGCCCCACCACATCCTGGTGGCCAGCAGGCGCCGGAACTCCGCCCGCACGAACCCGGTCATGCCGCCGCCCCCTCGCCCGCGCCCGCCCGCTCCGGCGCGCCCGCCGCCTCCTCGCCCGCGCCCGCCTCATCCGGCGCGCCCGCCGCTTCCCCGCTCGCGTCCGCCCGCTCTCGCACGCCCGCCGTCTGGCCGGTGAGGCCGAGGAAGAGCCGTTCCAGGGTGGGGCGTTCGGTGGTCAGGCCGTGCACCGGCAGCCCGTGGGCCGCGGCCAGGGCGGCGACCCGCGCCGGATCGAGGCCGCGGACCCGCAGGTCGTGCGGGCCGGCCACGTCCACCTGCGCGGTCTCGGCGGCCAGCGCCGCGCGCAGGGCGGCGGCGTCGGGGGTGCGCACCAGCACGTCCGGCTCGGTGCCGCACAGCTCGCGCAGCGGGCCGGCGGCCAGCAGCCGCCCCCGCCCGATGACCACCACGTCGTCGGCGACCTGCTCCACCTCCGCCAGCACGTGGCTGGAGACCAGCACCGCCCGGCCCTGCGCGGCCATCTCGCGCAGGAACGAGCGCAGCCAGGCCGCCCCCTCGGGGTCCAGGCCGTTGCCCGGCTCGTCCAGCAGCAGTACCCGGGGGTCGCCGAGCAGGGCGGTGGCCAGGTTGAGCCGCTGCCGCATCCCGGTGGACAGGGCGCCGGTCGCCCGCCCGGCGGCTCCGGCCAGGCCCACCAGGCCCAGCAGGTCGCCGACCCGGCGATCGGGATGGCCGCCCATCGCGGCGTAGACGCGCAGATGGTCGCGGACCGAATGACGGGGATGGAAGGAGGCGGCGTCGAAGGTCGCGCCCACCACGGTGGTCGGTCGCGGCAGGTCACGGTAGCGTCGGCCGCCGATCGTCACGCCGCCCCGGGTGGGGGTGACGTGGCCGACCATCATGCGCATCGTCGTGGTCTTCCCGGCGCCGTTGAGGCCGAGGAACGCGGTGACCGCCCCGGGCCGGACCGTGAAGCTGAGGTCGTCGACGGCGGTCAGCGCGCCGTACCGCTTGGTCAGGCCGGTGACCTCGACGCCGGTCACGCGACCGCCGCCCGCACCGCGGCCCGGATCGCGGCGGCGGCCCGGCCGGCGCCGGAGACCGAGACGACCACCTCGTCGAACTCGCCGCCGGACGCGGCACGATCGAGCAGCAGGTGCACCGCCGGCGTGGCACCGGTCACCGACACGAGCTGCCGCCGCCCGCCGAACAGGCCCCACACGCCGATCTTGACGTGGCCCGCCACGCTCAGCCCCTTGCGCGCGCCGCGCGGGACGCGCAACGGTTCGCCCGCGACCCGCACCTCCCGCACGGACGCGACCGGGCACGCGTACCGGCCGTGACCGGTGAGCAACCGCTCCCAGCGCCCGAACTCGATCGTGACCTGACCCTCGTCCACCCATACCGTTGCCACAGTTCAGCCTTCCTTCAGGGGAAGCAGGACGGTCGCCAGCAAGCGCGGCGTACGCCCCTCTCCCGGCTCGTTCGCCAGCAGGGGGCGCACCAGCTCGGCGAACCCCGTGGCGAAGGCGACGAACTCCTCGTCGTCCAGGTGCAGGACCACCTGCTGGTATCCGGCGCCGTCGGCGGCCAGGTCGACGCGGTCCCGGTCGAGGTAGCGCGCGAACTCCGACAGCAGGCTGCCGGCGAATGCCGTGAACCACCGCGCGTGGTCCTCCGCCGACGCCGTGGCGAGGGCCTCGGGGGACGGCGTCAGGCCGCCCTCGGGCACCGCGTAGACCCGTTCGGTCGCCCCGCCGACCTTGTGCTCCTCGACCACCTCCAGCATCCCGGCCTTGGCCAGCGTCGCGATCTGCCGGTAGAGCGTCGCCTGCGGCACGTCGGGCAGCAGGCCCGCCAGGTCGGAGGGCGTACGGCGGCCCCCGGCGACGGCGCGCAGGATGCGGATGCGCACGGGATGCAGCGCCAGCTCGGCCCAGCGCTCTGTCGAGGTCGTCACGCTCTACACGTTATCACTATCGAGAATGAGAATGACACCGACGCGGCATTTCCGCATGTCAGCGCCCTTATGGGGGTATGTGGGGCCTGAGGGGGACCCGGTGATGGGAGCGACGGTCGGATACCAGGCGGCGTTCGAGGCGCTGCCGTGTCCCTGCATGCTGCTCACCCGAAGCCAGGTCGTGCTCGCCGTCAACGACGCCTACCTGCGGATGACCGGCCAGGACCGGGCGGAGGTCGTCGGCCGCGCCCTGCTCGGCGCGGCCCCCGTGCTGGGCGGCCTGAGCGGGTCGGGGGCGGCGAAGGTGGGCGCCTCGCTGGAGCGGGTGGCCGCCACCGCCGCCGGCGACGTCGTGCCGCTGCTGCGCGACGACTGGGATCCGCCCGGCCGGCGCCACTGGCGGCTGGCGAACGCCCCGGTGCTCGGCCCGTCGGGCGAGGTGACGGAGATCGTCGTCGTCTTCGGGGACGTCACCGGGTCGCTCGAACCCCGGCCCGCCGCCCGCCCCGACGGCCGCGCCTCCGGCTCCCCGAAGCCCGACGCGCTGCTGCACCAGGCCTACCGCCAGGAGCAGCAGAAGGTCTCCATGCTGCACGAGACGATCGAGCACCAGCAGCGGTTCGTCTTCGACGCCGCCCACGACCTGCGCAACCCGATCACCGGCCTGCTGACCGAGCTGGAGGAGGCCCTGTCCGATCCCGGCGCCGACCTCCGCCGGACCCTGCGCAGCCTGCACCGGGACGCCGAGCGGCTCAACGACATCGTCGGCGACCTGCTCGCCCTGGCCCGCCTCTACACCGCCCCGCCGCCTGGCGCCGACCTCGTCGACCTGGCCCGCCTGGTGGTGGAGGAGCTGGACGCGCATCCGCCGAGCGCGTCCGTCCGCACCCGGCTGGAGCAGGACGTGGTGGTCCGCGCCTCGCGGGTCCGGCTGGCCCGGCTGCTGTCCAACCTGGTGGCCAACGCCGAGCGCCACACCACCAGCAGGATCGAGTTCGTGGTCGCCGCCGCGCCGCCGTACGCCGTCCTGGAGGTCATCGACGACGGGCCCGGCATCCCGCCCGAGGAGCGGGAGCGCATCTTCCACCGGCTGTACCGGCAGGAACAGGCGCGCTCGCTGGACGCGGGCGGCTCCGGCTTCGGCCTGCCGATCGCCCGCGAGATCGCCCACGCCTACGGAGGCGATCTGTTCGTGGCCGACCACCCGGGGGGCGCCCGCTTCGTCCTGAGGCTCCCGCTGGCGACGTGATCGTCCGCGGGATCGGCGCACTTATGTCGATGCTCAGCCATAAGTCGTGCGCCATTCGGCGAAGATAGACTTGGGCTCCTCTGAAGTGGCTGCCGTCATCGGCGGAGAGGCTGGTGTTGACTCTGGACACGCTCAACGGCGCGACGGCGGGGGCCGGCGCGCTGCTCTCCCTGCTGCGGGACGGGCCGCCGCGCACCCGGACCGAGCTCGTCCAGCTCACCGGCCTGGCCCGGTCCACCGTGTCCCTGCGCCTCGACGCGCTGCTCCGCCACCGCTGGGTGCTGCCCGCCGACGAGGCCATCTCCTCGGGCGGGCGGCCCGCGGCCATGTTCGCCTTCAACCGCACCGCCCGGCTCGTCCTGGCCGCCGACCTGGGCGTCACGCACGAGCGGGTGGCGATCACCGACCTCGGCGGCACGGTGCTGGCCGAGCGCACCGCCGACGCGCCGATCGACGAGGGCCCCGAGGCGACGCTCGGGCGGCTCGCGCGCACGTTCACCGACCTGCTCGACGAGAGCGGGCGCGACCTGGCCGACGTGTGCGGGGCGGGCATCGGCCTGCCGGGCCCGGTCGAGTACCCGACGGGGCGCCCGGTCAACCCGCCCCTCATGCCGGGGTGGGACCGGTTCCCGGTGCCCGAGTGGCTGGGGGAGCGGCTGGGCGTGCCGGTCTTCGTGGACAACGACGTCAACATCATGGCGCTCGGCGAGCAGCGCGCCGGGCGGCAGGCGACCGGCCAGCTCGTCTTCGTCAAGATCGGCACCGGCATCGGCTGCGGCGTGATCTCCGACGGCCGCCTCCACCGGGGCGCGCAGGGCGCGGCCGGCGACATCGGCCACATCCGGGTCGCCACCGCCGACGACGGCGTGCTGTGCCACTGCGGCAACGTGGGCTGTCTGGAGGCCCTGGCCGGCGGGGCCGCGCTGGCCGCCCGCATCTCGGCGACCGGCGTGCCCGCCGCGGGCGGCCGGGACGTCGTCGCGCTGCTGCGCGCCGGCAACCGCGACGCCGCCCAGCTCGTCCGCCAGGCCGGGCGCGAGATCGGCGACGTGCTGGCCACGATCGTCAACTTCTTCAACCCGGCCGCGATCGTGATCGGCGGCGACCTGGCCGACGCCGGCGAACACCTGCTCGCGGGGGTGCGCGAGGCCATCTACAAGCGCTCGCTGCCGCTGGCCACCCAGCACCTGCGCATCCAGGTCAGCGAGCTGGGCGATCGGGCGGGCGTCATCGGGGCGGCCGTCATGGTGCTGGAGCACGTCCTGGCTCCGGAGGCGGTCGACAGCGCCCTGGCCGGCTGAGCTCGTCCGCGAAGCGCCCCGCCTGCCCGCCGCAGGCGGGGCGCTTCGTCGTTCCGGCCACGGGCCGAAACCGTTTCGTCTAGGACTTAACAGACTTTCGTTGACAATCATCAAAAGTCAGATCTACTGTCGCGATCTACGAAGGTTCTTCGATCGTCCGCCAATGGAACCCTCCTTCCCGGTCCACCCCCCACGGAAAGGGAACCTCCGCGATGCCCCCCAGCAGGCCCACCCGTGCCTCCCGATGGACGGCGCGGGTCAGCGCCGTCCTCCTGGCCATGTCGAGCGCGGTCGTGCTCCCCGTGGCCGCCCCGCCCGCCCGCGCCCACGCCGCCGTCGACCCCGCCGACTACCAGCGCGTCGAGCTGGCCAAGGGCGTCGCCGAGATGGGCGAGCCGATGACCATGGCCGTGCTGCCCGACCTGTCGGTGCTGCACACCGCGCGCGACGGGACGCTGCGCCGCACCGACGCCCAGGGACTGACCACCGTGGTCGGCGCGCTGCCCGTCTACACCCACGACGAGGAGGGCCTCCAGGGCGTCGCCGTGGACCCCGGCTTCGCCGCCAACCGGACCATCTACCTCTACTACGCCCCCCGCCTCAGCACGCCGTCCGGCGACGCGCCCGCCACCGGCACCGACTGGTCGGCCTGGCAGGGCGTCAACCGCCTGGCCCGGTTCACCCTCAAGCCCGACTGGACGCTCGACCTGGCCTCCCAGCGGACCGTGCTCGACGTGGCCGCCGACCGCGGCATGTGCTGCCACGTCGGCGGCGACATGGACTTCGACGCCCGGGGCAACCTCTACCTGTCCACCGGCGACGACTCCAACCCTTTCGACTCGGCCGGCTACGCCCCCATCGACGAGCGCCCCGACCGCAACCCCGTCTACGACGCCCAGCGCAGCGCCGGCAACACCAACGACCTGCGCGGCAAGATCCTGCGCATCAAGGTGAACCCCGCGGACGGCACCTACACGATCCCCGCGGGCAACCTCTTCCCGCCGGGCACCGCGCGGACCAGGCCCGAGATCTACGCCATGGGCTTCCGCAACCCGTTCAGGATGACCGTGGACAAGGCCACCGGCGTGGTCTACGTCGGCGACTACGGCCCCGACGCCGGCAGCACCGACCCGGGCCGCGGGCCCGCCGGGCAGGTCGAGTTCGACCGCGTCACCGGCCCCGGCAACTACGGCTGGCCGTACTGCACCGGCACCAACACCCTGACCGAGACCTACAACGACTACACCTTCCCCTCGGGCCCCTCCGGCCAGAAGTACGACTGCGCCGCGGGCGGCCCGGCCAACGACTCGCCGCGCAACACCGGCCTGGCCAAGCTCCCGCCCGCCAAGCCCGCCTGGATCAGGTACGGGGGCGACGCCGGCTCGCCGCCCGAGTTCGGCAGCGGCTCGGAGTCGCCGATGGGCGGCCCGGTCTACCGCTACGACGCCGCCCTGAACTCCGCCGTCAAGTTCCCCCAGGACCTCGACGGGCACTTCTTCGCCGGCGAGTTCGGCCGCAAGTGGATCAAGGCGATCGACGTGGCCGCCGACGGCACGCGCGGCGAGATCGCCGCCTTCCCCTGGACCGGCACGCAGGTCATGGACCTGGCCTTCGGGCCGGACGGCGCGCTCTACGTCCTCGACTACGGCTCCGGCTACTTCGGCGGCGACGCCAACTCCGCCCTCTACCGCGTCGAGTACATCAAGGACCGCAACCGCTCGCCGGTCGCGGTCGCCAAGGCCGACAGGACGTCCGGCAAGCTCCCGCTCACCGTCGCCTTCTCCAGCGCCGGCTCCGCCGACCCCGAGGGCGGCGCGCTCACCTACGCCTGGAACTTCGGCGACGGCACCACCTCCACCGCCCCGAACCCCACCAAGACCTACACCACCGAGGGCGAGTTCACCGCCACGCTCACCGTGCGCGACCCCCAGGGCAACGCCGGCACCGCCGGCGTGGTCATCACGGCCGGCAACACCGCCCCCGCCGTGACCATCGGCACGCCCGGCCCCGGGACGCTGTTCACCTGGGGCGACACCGTGCCCTTCACGATCGGGGTGACCGACCCCGAGGACACGCAGATCGACTGCGCCAAGGTGAGGATGACCTACGTGCTCGGCCATGACAGCCACGGCCACCAGATCACCTCGAAGAACGGCTGCGCGGGCGAGCTGACGATCCCGGCCGACGGCGAGCACGACGACGCGGCCAACATCTTCGCCGTCTTCGACGCCGAGTACACCGACAAGGGCGGCCTGACCACCCACACCCAGCACGTCCTGCAGCCCCGCCACCGCCAGGCCGAGCACTACGCGACGATGTCCGGCGTCTCGCAGATCTCCAAGGCGGCCGCGCACGGCGGCAGGACGGTCGGCGACGTGCACAACGGCGACTGGATCGCCTTCACCCCCTACCGGCTCGACGACGCCAGGACGTTCCGGGCGCGGGTCTCCTCCGGGGGCGTCGGCGGCTCCATCGAGGTGCGCGCGGGCTCGCCCACCGGGCCGCTGCTCGGCAAGGCCGCCGTCCCGGTGACGGGCGGCTGGGAGACCTTCACCGACGTGCAGGCCCCGCTGACCGGCGCGACCGCCGCGTCCACCACGCTCTACCTGGTCTTCACCGGGGGCGCCGGGGCGCTGTTCGACCTCGACGACTTCACCCTGGCCAAGGAGGCGATGGCGGTCGGCCCGATCCGCGCCGCCGACGGCAGGTGCGTGGACGTCGCGGGCGCGGGCACCGCCGACGGCACCAAGGTGCAGCTCTACTCCTGCAACGGTACGAACGCCCAGAACTGGGCCATCGACGGCCAGACCGTCAAGGCGCTCGGCAAGTGCCTCGACGTGGCCGGGGCCGGCACCGCCGACGGCACCAAGGTGCAGATCTGGACCTGCAACGGCACGGGCGCGCAGAAGTGGACCGCCGAGGGCGGCGCGCTCAAGGCGCTCGGCAAGTGCCTCGACGCCGCCGACCCGGCCCAGCTCGTCATCAGGACGTGCAACGGCGGCACGCCCCAGAGGTTCACCACGGCGACCCCAGCCGCCGGCGGCCCCGCCGTCCTGGTCTTCTCCCGTACGGCGGGCTTCCGGCACGACTCGATCGCGGCGGGCGTCCAGGCGATCAGGGATCTCGGGTTCGGCGTGACCGCCACCGAGGACCCGGCCGCGTTCACCACGGCTAACCTGGCCGCCTACAAGGCGGTGGTCTTCCTCAACACCACCGGTGACGTGCTCGACGCCGCGCAGCAGGCCGCGTTCGAGGCGTACGTCAAGGCGGGCGGCGGCTACGCCGGCGTGCACGCGGCCGCCGACACCGAGTACGACTGGCCCTGGTACGGCGGCCTCGTCGGCGCCTGGTTCGCCGCCCACCCGGCGGTGCAGAAGGCGACGGTCAAGGTCGAGGACCGCGCCCACCCGGCGACCGCCCACCTCGACGCCACCTGGCCGCGGACGGACGAATGGTACGACTACCGGACCAACGCCAGGACCGGCGCCCACGTGCTGGCCACCCTGGACGAGTCGACGTACTCGGGCGGCACGATGGGCGCCGACCACCCGATCGCCTGGTGCAAGCCGTACGACGGGGGGCGGTCCTTCTACACCGGCGGCGGGCACACCGCGGAGTCCTTCGCCGAGCCCGCCTTCCGGCAGCACCTGCGCGGCGGCCTGGCCTACGCCACCGGCCAGGCCAAGGCCGACTGCCGCCCCGAGACCGGCTACACCACCCTCTACAACGGCTCGACCACCGGCTGGGAGCAGGCCGGGCCGGGCGGGTTCGCCAACGCCGGCGGCACGCTGACCTCGCAGGGCGGCATGGGCCTGCTGTGGTACAAGGCCAAGGAGTACACCACCTCCTACTCGCTCAAGCTGGACTGGAAGCTGGCCGGTGACGACAACTCCGGCGTCTTCGTCGGCTTCCCGCCCTCGACCGACCCGTCCTCGGCGGTGAACAACGGCTACGAGATCCAGATCGACGCCACCGACGCGCCGGACCGGACCACCGGCTCGGTCTACGGCTTCAAGGCCGCCGACATCGCCGCCCGCGACGCCGCGCTGAACCCGCCGGGGGAGTGGAACACCTACGAGATCCGGGTCGAGGGCGAACGCCTCCAGGTCTTCCTCAACGGCGCCAGGATCAACGACTTCACCAACACCGACCCGGCCCGCTCGCTGAAGAACGGGCACATCGGCATCCAGAACCACAGCGACGCCGACCAGGCGTCCTTCCGCAACATCCGGATCAAGGAGCTAGGCCCGCCCACCGGGGACTCCGTCGTCCAGGCCGAGACCTGGGCGCAGGCGTCCGGCGTGGCCACCTACCCGCACGCGCCCGCGCACGGCGGCACCGTGCTCGGCTACGTCAACCCGGGTGACTGGGCGGCCTACGACGTGGACCTCACCGGGGTCACCGCGTTCCGGGCGCGGGTGGCCTCGCCGGGGCCGTCGGGCGGCTTCGAGATCCGCACCGGCTCGCCGGCCGGGCCGGTGCTCGGCGCCGTCACCGTGCCGGACACCGGCGGCTGGGAGTCCTACGCCGACGTCTCCACGACGCTGACCGGCGTGCCCTCCGGCACGGCCCGGCTGTACCTGGTGTTCACCGGCGCGAACTTCGACGTCGACGACTTCACCCTGGTCCGCGCCGCGCCCAGGACACCGGCGAAGCGGGCCCGTTAGCCGCCGGGCCGGCGGCCGTCACGCGGACGGCCGCCGGCCCGGGACGGGGTCAGGGCAGCGCGTAGCCGAGGACCTGCTCGTGGATCAGGCCCTCGCAGCCCGCCTGGTCCGTGACCAGGTGGTCGCCGCTCGCGGCCCGGCACCGGTGCAGCGCGACCGATCCGGGCACCTGGCTGGTGTAGACGTGCCCGACCGGGCCCATCGGGAACTGCCCCTCGCAGCCGGGGTCGCGGGTGAGCATGGTGTGCGCGCCGACCTTGCACTCGTACAGGGGCACGGTGCCGGCCGCCTGGTCGCGCAGCAGCTTCCACACGCGTTCCTGGGTGAAGCCGGGCGGCAGCAGCCGGGAGCTGGCCACGTGCCCCTTGCTCGCCTGGTAGCCGCGGCGCAGCTGGGTGTGGGGCAGCAGCTCGAAGCCGCACGACAACTGCGGGGGTGACAGGTCGTTCCGGTTGGCCAGCGCCCACGTGGCCCAGGCCGGCTTGGCCGAGCCGTCGGTACGGCGCAGCCCCACGCCGAGGCCGGCCGCCGTCTCGTCCGGGTGGTCGCTCATGCGGTGCCAGACGTAGCTCTCGATGCCCGGCGTGCCGAGGACGTTGCGGAAGGAGTTGCACAACTGCGACGCCTGCGCGGCCTCCGACGAGGGCGACAACGAGTTCACGCCGCTCTCGGTGAGCTGCACCTGCCAGGCCGACGGCGTGTTCGGGAACTGCTGGCGCAGCCAGCCGACCAGCACGCCGATGTTGCCGTAGGTGACCTTCGGGAAGTCGTCGGCGGAGAACTGCGGCGCCAGCAGGTTCGGCGGGTAGGGGTGGTAGGCGACCCGCCAGGCCCGGTTGCCGGCCCGCGCCGCCAGGCCCTTGAGCACGGTCATGCCCGACAACATCGCCTCGGAGGCGGCCGGCTGGTCGTAGGCGGTGCCGAAGTGGTGGTCGAGCGAGGTGAGCACCTTCGCGGTGGGCTGCTCGGCCATGACGGCGTCGTAGGCGGCGTTGTAGTTCGCGGCGATCGCGTCCAGCCAGGCGGTCGTGCCGCAGGCCGTGCCCTGGCCGCAGCCGATGTCGAACCAGGTGTTGCTGTTGACCTCGTTCATGACGACGAAGTCGGCGATGCGGCCGTTGCCGTGCTGCCCGTCGTAGCGCTGGGCCAGCATGCCGGCGAAGCGGCCGTAGTCGGCCGGGTCGTCGGGGACGCAGAACTTCTCGAACCCGGGGGCGGCGGGCGTGCAGGGACGGGCCCCGCGGGCCCAGGCCGGGGTGCCGTAGACGACGGCGGTGACGACGAGACCGCGGGCGGTCCAGTCCCTGATGGCGGCGTCGACGGCCGAGCCGACGGTGAAGCAGCGTCCGCCGAACTCCTGCGCGCCCGCCGCGCACGGCGGCGTCTTCACACTGGGCTCCCAGTCGGCCCAGATGAGGTTCATGGCGACGCCGCCGGCGTTGTTGCCGGCGATCTCGTTCTTGTCAGGCCAGAAGTCCGGTTGCAGGCCCTTGATGCGGTAGTCGGACCTGACCGGGTACGGCAGAGCGGCGGCGGTGGTGGTGACGGTGGCGGCGGCCGGAGCGGCCGGAAGGAGAAGTAAGAGGACGGCGGCGATACGGGCAACCCAACCCATGGGACCTCCTGGATTTAAACGTCTCAACAATGAGGCCCAGAAGGCGGCCAGGCAAGACCCGATTCGCTGCGGCGGACTGACTTGAAACGTCACTGAGGAACGGTCGACGCCCTGACCATGAGCTCCGGCTGGAAGACGATCTCCTGGTGCCAGTGGTTGGCGTCGCCCCGGGCGTCGGTGAGCAGCAGCTCCGCGGCCGCCTGGCCGAGCTGGTGCTTGGGCTGCCGGACCGAGGTCAGCGACGGCGACAGCAGCTCGGCGAACTCGACGTCGTCGTAGCCCAGCACCGCCATGTCGTGCGGGACGCGCACCCCGCGCCGCTCCAGGCCGCGCAGCGCGCCCAGCGCCACCGTGTCGTTGACGCAGAACAGCGCCGTCGGCCCCTTGCGCGCGGGCAGCCGCTCCAGCGCCGCCTCGCCCTCGCGCGGCGTCAGCGCGGGCAGCGTGACCTCGGTGATCACCTCGTCGGGGTCGAGCCCGGCGGCCCGCACCGCCCTGGCCAGCCCCTCGCGCCGATCGGCGCACTGGCGCACGATCGGCGGCCCGTTGAGGAAGGCGATGCGCCGGTGGCCGAGCGCGAGCAGGTGGGCGCCGGCCAGCTCGCCGCCCCGGACGTTGTCCACCGCCACCGCGCAGAGCTGGGCGTCGGCGCCCGGCCGGTCGAGCAGCACCATGCCGATGCCGCGCCGGCGCAGCTCCACCAGATGGGAGATGTCGGGCCCGGCGGGCGTGATGAGGATGCCGGGCACCCGGTGCTGCTCCAGGATCTGCAGGTAGTGGGCCTCCTTCTCGACCGAGTCGCCGGAGCTGCACAGCACCAGGAGCAGCTGCTCCTGCGACAGCCGGGTCTCGATGCCCGGCAGCACCTCGCTGAAGAACGGGTTGCCGATGTCGCGCACCATCACGCCGACCGAGCGGCCCGAGCCGCCGCGCAGCTGCCGGGCCGGCGCGCTGGGCACGAAGCCGAGCGTCTTGATGGAGGCGCGCACCCGGCGCAACGTGCGCTCGGCCACCAGCTCGGGCCGGTTGAGCACGTTGGAGACCGTTCCCACGGACACGCCGGCATGGGCCGCGACGTCGACCATGCTGAGCCGGCGGCGCTCGGCCGGCTTGTGGATGTCGGTCACCGGTGGACAGCCCTTCTGGTCACCTGGCAGAGAGGGCCAGTCTACTGGTTGAAATGTTTCAGCCAAACGAACCCGCGCTGCACATCTGGAACCGGGGCATTGACGGATGTACCTCACGGTGCCTACGGTGCGCATTGCTTGAAATGTTTCAACTAGCCGGGAGTACCCTTGTCGCATCTCGCCGTGACCGACCTGCGCGTCGAAGGACTGGCCGAACCACTCGGCCTCGACGTGGACACGCCGGAGTTCTCCTGGCGGATCACCGGGGCCGGGCGTGGACGGGCGCAGAGCGCGTACCGGCTGGTCGTGGCCCGGGAGGGCGATCCGGCCGACGAGGAGGCCGAATCCGTCTGGGACAGCGGCGTGGTGAGCTCGGCCGCGACCTTCGACGTCCCGTACGGCGGCGCCGCGCTGCGGCCGAGGACGCGCTACCAGTGGCGGGTCAAGGTGGCCGACGAGCACGGCGAATGGTCCGGCTGGAGCCCCGCGCACTGGTTCGAGACCGGGCTCGGCGAGGCCGGCGGCTGGATGGCGGGCTGGATCGGCACCCCCATGGTGCCCGGCTCCGAGCGGCTGCCGTCGCTGGAGAACGTGCCGCGCATCTGGGTCGCCGGCCCGCTCGGCCCGTCCGGGGCGCCGGCCGGGGCGTTCCGGACGCGGTTCTCGGTGCCGGGCGGGGCCAGGCCGCTGTCGGCGTGGCTGGTGATCGGCGACGGCGGCGGGACCGAGGCGGCCGGATCGGCCGGGTCGGCCGAGGTGGTCCAGGCGGCCGGGTCGGTCGAGGCGGTCGAGGCGTACGTCAACGGGGTGCGGGTCGCGGGGGAGCGGCGGGCGGGCGCGTTCGTGGCCGACGCCGGCGACCTGGTGGCCTCGGGCGAGAACGTGCTCGCGATCAGGGCCGCCGGGCGGGGGCTGTGCGTGCGGCTGGAGGTCGTGGTCGAGGGGCGGCCCGCGCTGCCGCAGCTCGTCCCGGTGGCGGGCGAGAGCACGGTGACCGTCACCTCCGGCGGCCGGTGGCGGGCCGAGGACCGGCCGGGCGAGGGCTTCGAGCAGCCCGGCTTCGACGACTCCGGCTGGCGGCTGGCCGAGGAGGTCGGGCTGCACGGCGACCCGCCGCTGGGCCGCGAACCGGTCGGCGACCGGCCGAGCCCGTACCTGCGGCGCGAGTTCGGCGTGCCGTCGCCGGTGCGCCGGGCCAGGCTGTACGCCACCGCGCTCGGCGTCTACGAGATCCACCTCAACGGCGCCCGGGTCGGCGCCGACCACCTGGCCCCCGGCTGGACCGACTACCGTCACCGCGTCACGTACCAGACCTACGACGTGACGGCGCTGGTGTCGGAGGGACGCAACACGATCGGCGCGGTCCTCGCCGACGGCTGGTACGCCGGCAACATCAGCTGGTTCGGCTCCTTCCAGTACGGCCGCCGCCTGGCCTTCCGCGCCGAGCTGGAGATCCTGCACGAGGACGGCACCCGCACCCGGCTGCGCACCGACGCCGACTGGCGCGCCGGCTCCGGCGCGATCCGCTACGCCGACCTGCAGAACGGCGAGCGGCAGGACCTGGCGGCCGAGCCGCTCGGCTGGACGGCCGCCGGGTTCGACGACTCCGGCTGGGCGCCCGCGGTGCCGGTGAGCCCGCCGGCCGGCCGGGTGACCGCCTCCGTCGCGCCGCCGATCCGGGTGCACGAGGAGGTGGAGCCGGTGCGGGTGTGGGAGCACCGGCCCGGCGTGTGGATCGCCGACTTCGGCCAGAACCTGGTCGGCTGGGTCCGGCTCACCGGCCGCGCCGGCCGCGACCGCCCGGTGGTGCTGCGGCACGCCGAGGTGCTCGACCACGAGGGCGGGCTGCACCTGGCCAACCTGCGCTCGGCCCGCGCCACGGACGAGTTCCTGCCCCGCGGCGAGCAGGCCGAGACGTTCGAGCCGAGGTTCACCTTCCACGGCTTCCGGTACGCCGAGGTGTCCGGCCTGCGCGCGGCCCCCGAGTCGATCACGGCCAGGGTGGCCCACGCCGCGATGGAGCCGGCCGGCGAGTTCACCTGCTCCGACGAGCGGCTCGACCGGTTGCAGCGCAACATCGTGTGGGGGCAGCGCGGCAACTTCCTGGCCGTCCCCACCGACTGCCCGCAGCGGGACGAGCGGCTCGGCTGGACCGGCGACATCTGGGCCTTCGCCCCGACCGCCCTGTTCAACTACGACGCCGCCGCCTTCCTGCGGAGCTGGCTGACCGACGTGGTGGACGCCCAGGGCGACGACGGCGCGGTCACGCACGTGGTGCCCGACGTGCTGTCGGGCCGCGGCCTGTCGCCCAACCCCAAGGAGGCCGGCTCGCCCGGCTGGGGCGACGCGCTGGTCATGCTGCCGTGGGCGCTGCACCGGCTGCGCGGCGACGCCCGCGTGGTGGCCGCCTGCTTCGAGCCGATGCTGCGCTGGCTGGCCTATCTGGACCGGCGCTCCGAGAACGGCATCTTCCCCGACGAGGGGTTCGGCGACTGGCTGTCGATCGGCGCCGACACCCCCAAGCGGCTCGTCGGCACGGCGATCTTCGCGCTGTCGGCCCGGCAGCTGGCCGGGCTCGCCGCCGCGCTCGGCCGCGACGCCGACCGGCGCTCCTGCCTGGAGCTGTACGAACGGGTGCGCCGGGCCTTCCGGGCGGCCTTCGTCGAGGGCCCCGGCGTGGTGGCGAGCGGCACGCAGGCCGCGTACGTGCTGGCCGTCACCGCCGGGCTGCTGGAGGAGCACGAGCTGCCCAGGGCCGCGGCCCGGCTGGCCGGTGACGTCGAGGCGCGCGGCGGCCACCTGTCGACCGGGTTCCTCGGCACGCCGTACCTGCTGGACGCGCTCACCTCGACCGGACGGCTGGACGTGGCCTACCGGCTGCTGACGCAGGACACCTTCCCGTCCTGGCTCTACCCGGTCGTGCACGGCGACGCGACGACCATGTGGGAGCGCTGGGACTCCTGGAGCCACCACCGCGGGCTGCAGGACCCCGGCATGAACTCCTTCAACCACTACGCCTACGGCGCCGTCGGCGACTGGATGTACCGGACGGTCGGCGGCCTGGCCCCCGGCTCGCCCGGCTACGCCGACATCGTCGTGCGCCCCCGTCCCGGCGGCGGGATCGGCTGGGCGCGGACCGCCCACCGCACCCGGCACGGCCAGGTGGAGATCTCCTGGCGGCTGACGGACGGCGGCCTCGCCCTGGACGTCGTCGTGCCGCCCAACACCCGCGCCGAGGTGCACGTGCCCGCGCCGCCGGAACGGGTGACCGAGGGCGGCCGGCCGGCGGCCGAGGCGGAGGGCGTGACCTTCGACCGCCTCGACGACGGGGCCGCGGTCTACCGGGTCGGCTCGGGCTCGTACGCGTTCCGCACCACCGCTGAGAGGCATTGACGATCGTGACCAGCACCAAAGCGCGCCGACGGATCCCGTGGGGCGTCTACCTCGTCCTCCTGCCCACCTTCGCCCTGCTCGCGGCGTTCGCCTACTACCCGGCGCTCAACGGCATGCTGCACTCGCTGTACGAGTGGCGGCCAGGCTTCGGCTCGCCGTTCGTCGGGCTGGACAACTACCTCACGATGCTCGGCGACGACCTGTGGTGGGCCTCCTTCCGCAACGCCGGGATCATCTTCGTCTGGGCCGTCACGCTCATGTGGGTGTTCCCGCTGCTGGCCGCCGAGCTGGTGATGTCGCTGTCCGGCGAGCGGCTGCGGTTCGTCTTCCGCACCCTGCTCATCCTGCCGCTGGCCTTCCCGGCCGTGGTCAACGTGCTGCTGTGGCAGTTCATGTACGACCCGCGCGACGGCGTCGTCAACAGCCTGCTGCGCGCGCTCGGCCTGGACGGGCTGGCGGGCAACTGGATCGGCGACCCCGCCACGGCGCTGGCCGCGCTGATGACGATCGGCTTCCCGTGGGTGGCCAGTCTGCCGTTCCTGGTCTTCCTGTCGGCGCTGCAGAACGTGCCGGCCGAGATCTACCAGGCCGCCGAGGTGGACGGCGCCGGCCGGCTGCGCCGCTTCTGGAGCATCGACCTGCCGATGATGTTCCGCGACGTCAAGCTGCTGCTGGTGCTGGCGGTGATCTCGGTGCTCCAGTACGGCATGCAGGCCCACATCATGACCAAGGGCGGCCCCGACAACGCCACGCAGGTGCCGGTGCTGCGCATGCTCGACGCCGCCTTCGTGGACACGAGCTGGGGGTACGCGGCCGCGCTCGGCACCGTGCTGTTCGCCCTGACGCTCGGCGTGAGCCTGGGCGCGCTGGCGCTCGGCAGGAGGTCGGGATCGTGAGCCGCACCCGCAGGACCGACCTGGTGGCCGGCGGCATCCTGGCGGTGCTGGCCTTCGCCGGGCTGTTCCCGTACCTGTTCATGCTGGCCGCCTCGGTCAAGGACAACGAGCAGTTCTTCGGCAGCTACTGGTCGCCGGCCTGGCCGGTGCACCTGGACAACTACGCGGCGGCCTGGGAGCAGGTCAGCCCGTACCTGTTCACCTCGTTCGTGGTGGCGGCGCTGGCCATCGCCGGCACGATGCTGCTGGCCCCGGCGGCGGCGTTCGTGTTCGCCCGCTACCGCTTCCCGGGGCGCAACGCGCTGTTCGGGCTGATCGCGGCGCTGCTCATGGTGCCCTCGATCACCAGCCTGATCCCGCTGTTCGTGCTGATGCGCGACCTCGGCATCCTGGACAGCCGGCTGGTGCTGATCATCCCGCACGTCACCGCGAACACGGTCTTCGGGATCGTCGTCATGCGCACGTACATGGCGCAGATCCCCGAGGAGATCTTCGAGGCGGCGCGGGTGGACGGGGCGGGCGGCGTCCGGCTGTTCCTGGCCTTCATGCTGCCGCTGGCCCGGCCGGTCATCGGCACGGTCGCGCTGATGACGGTGCTGGGCGTGTGGAACGACTACTTCTGGCCGCTGCTCACCGTGCAGACCGACGCCTACCGGACGATCCCCGCGGGGCTGGCCTTCTTCGCCAACCAGAACGCGCAGCAGTGGGGCCCGCTGTTCGCCGGCTACGTGCTGGCCAGCCTGCCGCTGGTGGTGCTGTTCACGTTCCTGTCCAAGTGGTTCCTGGCGGGCATCCAGGGCGGCATCGTGTCCGGCAAGTGAGCCGGCGTCCGTGATTGAAACGTATCAATAGGAAAGGACCCGTACCCCGATGAGAACACCCCCCAAGAGCGGGCTCGCGGCGCTGGCCGCGCTGCTCTCGCTGACAGGCTGCGGCCTGCTCGGCACCGGCGGCACGTCCGCCCAGGACGGCGGCGGCAAGGTGACGATCACGCTGGCCGGCCCCAACCAGTGGAACGCCAGCGGCAGCAGCTTCGGACCGGCCTGGGAGGCGCTGGTCGACGCCTTCGAGAAGCGCGAGCCCGGCATCGAGGTCAGGACGCAGGTGCTGCCCCTCGACGGCTTCATGCAGACGATCACCACCCAGCTCGCCGCCGGCACCGCGCCCGAACTGGTCTTCAACCAGCCGCCGCACAAGGCCCACGAGGTGCACGCGCTCGACGCCGAGCTGCAGAAGCCCAACCCGTACGTGCCGGGCAACCAGCGCTGGATCGACGTGTTCAGGAAGGAGTACTACGGCCCCGCCGTCTCCAAGGCGCTGAGCAAGGAGAGCGGCAAGCTGGAGTACGTCCCCTTCAACCTGGTCGCCATCGGCCTGTTCTACAACAAGGACGCCTTCGCCAAGGCGGGCGTCGACCAGCCCCCCGCCACCTGGGAGGACTTCAGGAGCGCCTGCGGGAAGCTCAAGGCGGCCGGCTTCGACCCCGTCGCCCTCGACAAGGGCGGCCTGGCCGCCGGCTGGACGTGGGAGGCGGTCAGTACCCAGCTCATCGACAAGTACCACGACGACTGGAACCTCTTCGACGCCACCGGCAAGCCGGGCAAGGCGCCGACCGTGACCGAGAAGTCGATGAGCAGGGTCATCAAGGAGGGCACGCTCACCACCAGGACGCCCGAGGTCGCCGAGTCCCTGAAGATCTACAAGGAGTTCTTCGACTGCGGCACGCCCAACTGGACGGGCGTCGCCGACGGCGGCGCGACCGTGGGCTACCGCGACTTCGTCTCGGGCAAGGCCGCCATGTCGTGGGGCACGGACTTCGCCGTCGAGGCGCTGAAGGCGGACGCCAAGTTCGCGCTCGGCACGATGCCGTTCCCGACCATCACCAAGGCCAGCACGCCGCTGTCGTCGGAGGCCCCGGCCCGCTACGGCGCCTCGATCGGCGGCACCAGCTACATGATCCCCTCCACCGTCAAGGGCGAGAAGTACGCGGCGGCGGTCAAGTTCCTGCAGTACATGAGCTCGCCGGCGATCAAGCCCTGGCTGGACGCGACCGGCGGCCTGCCCGCCGTCGAGGGCGTCGAGCCGTCGGCCGAGACCGCCGGGCTGCTGGAGGGCGAGTGGGGCAAGCCGTTCCGGGTGGTGGCCCTGCCGGGCGGCCCGGAGGGCACCTCCTTCCGCGACGTCTTCGACGGCTACCTGCTCGGCCGGCGCTCCCTGGAGGAGGAGCTGGCCGACCTGGACAAGTGGTGGAAGCGCGGCATCGAGGCCGGGATCAAGAAGAACGCCTGGGGCGACGAGGACTGGGCGAAGTAGGAGGAGATGACATGCGGTTGTTGATCGCCCTGGCGCTGGCCGTCCCGATGCTGGCCCTCCCGGCGCAGGCGCTGCCCGCGCGCGCGGCGGCGGCCGGCGGGGTGAGCGGCGTCGAGGTCGGCGGGGACACGATCACCGTCACCGGCGTCGCCCCCGGCCCGGCCGTGCTGTACGCGCTGGACACCTGGCAGGACTCGCCCGCGGGGGAGCAGCCGGTCGCGTCCGTCGAGGCGGGCCCGTTCCGCGTCGAGGTGCCCCGGATGGACGGTGACCAGGACCGGCTCTACGACAAGTTCCTCGCGGTGGGCGCGGACGGCCCGCTGGGAGAGGTGCACTACGCCGACAAGCTGAGCTTCCCGTCGGCCAACCAAGCCCCTTATCCCGAAATGTCGGGCAAAAAGGGGTTACAGGTGCAGATGACCGACGACGCCGAGGAGATCGGCGTCCAGCACGCCGGCATCAACCTGGCCCTCGACTCGGTCATGACGGCCGGGCCGGGCGCCCCGGGCAACACCATCGAGTTCGTCTCGCAGGGCAAGACGTACTACTTCGACCGCGGCGCCGTCGCCGGGCTCGACGCCCAGGTCAAGCCGCTGTCGGACAACGGCGTCCTGGTCAACATGATCGTGCTGGTCTACAACAGCGGCGCGCCCAACTCCGCCGCGCGCACGCTCATCCACCCCGACGCCGAGCTGGGCAAGGGCACGGTGTACGCGTTCAACACCAAGACGGCCGAGGGCGAGGCGCACTTCACCGCCGCGATGGAGTTCTTCGCCCAGCGCTACAGCCAGGCCGACGGCCGCTACGGCCGGGCGTGGGGCTGGATCGTCGGCAACGAGATCGACGCCCAGCAGTTCTGGTACAACATGGGCCGCCAGGACCGTGCCGTCTTCCTCGACCAGTACGCCCGCGCCATGCGGCTGACCTGGGAGGCCGTGCGCAAGGCCGACGCCGCCGCCCGCGTCTACACCTCGCTGACGCACTTCTGGACGGGCGCGGCCAACGACGACCCGAAGTACACCTACAAGGGCCGCGACGTGGTGGACGGGCTCAACGCCCTCACCAAGCGCCAGGGCGACTTCGACTGGAACATCGCCTACCACCCCTACCCGGAGAACCTGTTCAACCCGGCGTTCTGGAACGACAAGACCGCCACGGACGGCTTCGACACCCTGCGGATCACGTTCAAGAACATCGAGCTGCTGCCGCGCTACCTCGCCCAGGACGACCTGACCTACCACGGGCAACGGCGGCGGGTGATCCTCTCCGAACAGGGCCTGAACTCCCAGGACTACTCCGCCAAGGAGCTGGAGCTGCAGGCCGCGGCCTACGCGTACGCCTACTACAAGATCGCTTTCGCCGACGGCATCGACTCCTTCATCCTGCACCGGCACGTCGACCACAAGCAGGAGGGCGGCCTGCGGCTCGGCCTGTGGACGTGGGACGAGGAGCACAGCGCGCCCTCCAACGCCGGGGAGCGCAAGCCCCTGCACGAGGTGTTCGCCGCCATCGACACCGACCGGTCGCTGGAGGTGACCGAGTTCGCCAAGAAGATCATCGGCATCTCCGACTGGAAGGACGTCATCCCCGGCTTCGACCCCGCCGAGCTGGCCGTCAGGAAACCGCCCGCCGCGGTGGGCACGCAGCTCGACGCCAGGCCGGTGGCCGAGCGGGTGATCTCCGGCTTCGAGACCGGCGCCGACGGCTGGCGGCCCTCGGACAACGCCGCCGCCGTGGAGCGGGTGGCCGTGGACGGCGGGCACGCGCTGCGCGTGCGCTTCGACCGCGACCTGCCCG
This sequence comes from Nonomuraea sp. NPDC004702, assembly GCF_053601695.1. NCBI lineage: Bacteria > Bacillati > Actinomycetota > Actinomycetes > Streptosporangiales > Streptosporangiaceae > Nonomuraea > Nonomuraea sp. NPDC004702. The sequence goes on along the minus strand of NZ_JBSGCE010000047.1, from coordinate 44,688 downwards.
GCTGGTCGCGGTACGCCAAGTCGTACAAGGGCGCCGACGTGCTGTTCGGCAAGCCGCTCGACGCCTCGCGCACGCCGTCGCTGTCGGTGTCGGTCCGGGTGCCGCCCGAGGCCGACGACGGCTTCAAGCCGGGCAACGTCTTCACCGCCAAGGTCCGTGTCTACGGGCGCGGCGGCGCGGTCGCGGAGGGCGTCGGCACGGTCGACCCCGAGCTCGGCTGGAACCGGCTCACGCTGGACCTGTCCCGCTGGGCCCCGCGCGCCGCGATCTCCCGGGTCAAGGTGTGGGTACGCGGCTCGGCCGGCTCCGACTGGGCGGGCTCGTACGACCTCGACCGGCTGAGCCTGGCCGCGGCGGCGCTGCCCGGCCTCGCCCGGCGCAACGTCGAGGTGAGCGCGTCCACCGCCGAGCGCGGCCGGCTCGGCTCCAAGGTCACCTTCACCGTCACCAACCGGGACGTGCTGCCGATGGCCGGCCGGGTCACGCTGTCCGCCTGCGACGGCGTGGCCGTCGATCCGCCCGCGCTGCCGGTGACCGGCCTGCGCACGGGCGCGAGCCGCACGACGGAGACCACGCTGACCGCGTACGCGCCCGCGAACCAGGAGTATCCGGTCGTGTGCGCCTCCTACCTGGGGCACACGGACCGGGTGACGTTCCGGCTGCCGCCGCAGGCCGCGTACGTGCCGCCCGCCCCCGACGCCTTCGCCAACCAGGAGCTGGCCGACGGCTTCGACCAGGCCGGCGGCTACCAGGCCCACCGGGTCCAGCCGGAGGACAAGGAGCTGCCGCAGGTGACGTACGCGGGCGGCGCGCTGTCGGCCGCGCACCCGTCGGCGTCCTGGTTCGGGCTGATGTCGTCAGGCGTCTCGCCGCGCAACCCGGCGTTCGCCACGGCGATCACGATCAGGAGGTTCCAGGGCGACTCCACCGACATGGACACCGTCTACACGGGCCTGGTCAAGGACGGCAGCACGGACGTGGCGGCGTTCTACGTCAACAGCCACAGGTTCGCCGGGTTCGAGGTGCGCGGCCCGCAGGTGCCGGGCGGGATCGCGGTCTTCGGCGTCAAGCAGGGCGTCACCGTCCCCGACGGCGGCCGCTTCGCGCTGTCGCTGGTGGGCGAGCGGGCCGCCATGTACGCCGACACCGGCTCCGGCTGGGAGCTGGTGACCGCGGCCACGCTGGAACACCTGCCGGCGTTGTCGGACCCCGAGGTCAGGGCCGGTTACCGCTACGGCTTCGGCGTGCGCGGCGACCCCGGCCCCAGCCCCCTGGTGCTCGACGCGGTGGAGGGACGCAGCATCTCCTGACGCGGCATCCCCTGACGCCACCTCCCGACGCGCCCGCCCCGCCGCTCACGGCCACATGTCCTGCGGGAACCCGGTCCAGCGCAGGCCGGACGGGAGGTGGCCCAGGTCGTTGAACATCACCATCGTGGGCGGCAGGCCGGTGCGGTACTCGATGATCGTCAGGCCGGTGTTGGCGCTGTTCAGGCCGAGCCACCGCGGCGGCGGCGCCTCCAGCGCGTGCCGCACCAGCCAGGCGATCTGACCGGCGTGCGTCACCAGCACCTCGTGCACGTCGGACGCGGGCTCGTCGGGGACCTTCGCGAAGCGGGCGACCAGGGCGTCGGCGAGCGCGCGGCCCGCCTCCGCCTCCGCCTGGTCGAAGCCGTCGAAGTAGCCGGCCCAGGACGCGGGCGTCTCGGCGGGGGCGGGCACGTACGGCACATGGTCGACGAGTTCGTCGGCCGCGGCCACCGGCACGCCGGGCAGAGGCCGGGCGAGCTCGCGCGCGCTCTCGGCGGCACGCGGCAGCGGCGAGTGCCACACCGCGCCGATCGGCATCCCGGCCAGCCGTTCGCCGAGCAGGGCCGCCTGCTGCCGCCCGGCGTCGGTGAGCTGCCCGAACGCGTCGGCCGCGCCGTGGCGGGCCAGGTAGAGGCGTCGTAGCGACATAGGTGGTCGGGGAGCGGCGTGTCGCAGGCCGCTCCCCTCTCCTTTCCCAGGGTCAGGTGGCGGTGACGGTACCGGCGGTGCCGTCGACGGTGACGAGCGCGCCGTCCCGGAGCCTGCTGGTCACGTCCGGGACGCCGAGGACGGCGGGGATGGCGTGCTCGCGGGCCACGATCGCGGCGTGGGACAGCACGCCGCCGGTCTCGGTGACGACGCCGGCGACGATGCGCAGCAGCGGCGTCCACGCCGGGTCGGTGAAGGGGCAGACGAGCACGTCGCCCGGGAGCACGCGGGCGAAGTCGCGCGGACCGCGCACGATCCGCGCGGTGCCGGTCACGGCTCCGCGGCTGCCCGGCGTCCCGACGAGCGCCCCGGCAGGCACGTCCGCCGCCGGGGCGGGCGGGCCGGCGGTCGGGGGAGCGGCGGTGATCGGGCGGGCCTGCAGGATCCAGACGCGGCCGCCCGCGACGGCCCACTCGACGTCCTGCGGCCCGCCGCGCAGGGCCGCGATCCGCGCGCCCAGCCCGGCCAGCCGCACGGCGGTCGCGTCGTCGATCGCCGCCCGCCCTCGGACGTCGTCGGGCACGTTCCGCACGACGAGCCGCGCGCCCTCCCGGTCGAGGCGGGTGCGTTTGTCGGCCACGGCGCGCACGACCGAGCCGTCCGCGGCGACCCGGTAGGAGTCGGGGGTGACCGTGCCGCCCACGACGCTGGGCCCGAGCCCCCACGACGCCTCGATCCCGGTGGGCTCGTCCGGCCCGCCGGGGGTGAACATGACCCCGGACGCCTCGGCGTCCAGGTGGCGCTGGACGACCACGGCCATCGCCGGCCCGTCGCCGGACCCGTCGCCGTCGCCGGACCCGCGGGCGGCGGCGGCGCGCGGCGAGAACAGCGAGGCCCAGCAGGCGCGCACGGCCTCGGCCACCCCGCCCGCGCCGCGCACGGCGAGGAAGCTCTCGTACCGGCCGGCGGCCGAGCTCAGGCCGGTGTCCTCGTCGGCCGCCGACGACCGCACGGCCACGGGCGGGTCGCCGAGCGCGCCGAGCCCCCGAGCCAGCGCCGCGGCCAGCCCGGCGTCGAGCGTGCGCGCCTCGATCGCCCGCCGCGCCGCGGCCAGGTCGTCCGGTCCGGCGGTGTGCCGCCCGAGGTCCAGGCCGCGGACTGCGGCGAGGTAGGCGGCGAACGGCACCACGAAGCCGTCCGGGACCGGCAGCCCGGCCCGCAGCAGCGCGCCGAGCGCGCCGCCCTTGCCCCCGCAGGTGTCGGCCGCGGCCTCCACAAGGGGTACGATCATCCGCCCGCCCTTCAACAAAATGTTGACGATGTCCCGCCGATTGTGAATCATGGCCCGCATGCAACGCAACCACGACCCCGCCCTGAACGCGGACCAGCTCCACGCCCAGCGCGAGACGGAGGCCCGCCGGCGGCTCATGGCCCTGGGCGCCGACCTGCTCGACCCGCGCCCGTGGCAACCCCCGCCCGTCCCGCCGTCGGCGGTCGACCTGACGCGGTTCGCCGTCTGGCGCAACGCCGGCCTGGAGCCGGAGGACATCCTGGGGGCGCTGGCCCTGCTGCCCGCCGCGCGCGCCGAGGTCGAGGCGATCGAGTCGGCCCTGCTGTTCACCGCCCGCAGCGCCGGGCTGACCTGGGCGCAGATGGCGGAGGCGATGGGGTTCAACTCGCCGCAGGCGTGCCAGCAGCACTACACCCGCCTGACCACCCGTCAGGAGGCCGGCTCATGACCTGGCAGTCCGCGCCCGGCCTGCTGGCGCTGCACGCCGTACGCGTCACCGGCTTCGCCGACACCCCGGTGCTCGCCCGCCGGTACGCCCTCGGCGTGGCCGAGACGGAGGAGGAGCTGCTCGACGCCGAGGCGCGCGGCTGGGTGAGCCGCTCCGAGTTCGCCGGCACCGGCGGCTGGTCGCTCACCGAGACCGGCCGGGCCGAGGACGAGCGGCGCCTGGCCGCCGAGCTCGACCAGGCCGGCGGCGGGCAGGAGGTCCGCGACGTCCACCGCGAGTTCCTCCCGCTGAACGCCCTGCTGCTCAAGGCGTGCACCGACTGGCAGCTGCGCCCGGACGGCCGCGACCGGCTCGCCGCCAACGACCACTCCGACCCCGCCTGGGACGCCCGGATCCTGCACGAGCTCACCGTCGTCGGCCGCGCCCTCCAGCCGCTCGCCGACCGGCTGACCGGCGTCCTGGCCCGGTTCGGCGGGTACGACACGCGCTTCGCCGCGGCCCTGGCCCGCGCCCGCAACGGGGAGGGCGCGTGGGTCGACCGCACCGACGTCGACTCCTGTCACCGCGTCTGGTTCGAGCTGCACGAGGACCTGATCTCCACCCTCGGCCTCGACCGCCACGCCCACTCCTGACGGCGGCGCGCGTCCGGGCGCGGGGTGGGGTGGTGCGCACAGCAGGCCGAGCGGCACGTCGCGGGAGCCCGGGACGCGCGCGGCGGCGAACTCGCCGGGTCAGTCGTCGGTGATGGTCAGGCCCGCCTCGGCGGCCGCCGCGTAGGCGTCGTCGATGTGCACCACGCGGCGTCCGGCGCGGGCGAGCAGGCTGGTGGCGGCGGCCGCCCGGTAGCCGGAGCCGCAGTGCGTCCACACCGTGCCGGCCGGGACGTCGGCCAGGCGGTGCGGCAGGTCGGGCAGCGGGATGTGGGTGGCGCCCGCGACGTGGCCGGCCCGCCATTCGTTGGTCATGCGCACGTCCAGCACGACGTCCGGGGCGGGCAGGTGCGCGGGCGCGCGCCCGGCGCGGACGGCGGCCAGGTCGGCGAACGTGGCCACCGCCAGCTCGCCCAGCCGGTCGTCGTGGCCGCCGGCCCACCGGCCGGGGTCGCCGGTCGCGGCGGCGGCCGGGCGGTCGACGCCGATGCGGGCCAGTTCGCGCTGGGCGGCGGCGACCTGCGCGGCGTCCTCGCCCAGCAGGGTGATCGGCGCGCCCCACGGGGCCATCCAGGCGAGCCAGGTGGACATCGGGCCGTCCAGGCCGAAGCTGAGGGTGCCGGTCAGGTGGCGGCTGGCGAACGCCTTGCGGGAGCGCAGGTCCACCACCCATTCCCCGGCCGCGATCCGCTTCCCGAGCTCCTCGGGGTCGGCGGTCCGTACGGGGGTGAGGTCGATCGGGCCGCCGCCCTCGGAGTTGCGCGGGCCCATGTGGGCGTAGTAGGCGGGGTAGGCGTCGAGACCGGCGAGGGTCTGGGCGACGAAGTCGTCGGCCTCCAGGCGCAGCGCCGGGTTGGCCTGCCGCTCGCGGCCGATCGTGGAGGCCGGGGCGTCGGCCTGCGTGGCCGAGCAGAAGCTGCCGAAGCCGTGGGTGGGCCACACGTGGGCGCCGTCGGGCAGCAGGTCGGCCAGGCGGTGCGCCGAGGTGTGCTGGTGGTGGGCCAGGTCGTGGGCGTGCTCGGCGCCGAGCAGGTCGGTGCGGCCGGTGGTGCCGAAGAGCAGGGAGCCGCCGGTGAAGACGCCTTCGGGGCCGTCCGGGCCGGTCAGGATGTACGACAGGTGGTGGAAGGTGTGGCCGGGCGTGGCCACCGCCTGGACGCTCATGGCGCCGGACAGCGTGACCTCGTCGCCGTCGGAGACCGGCCGGCGGTCGAACCGCACGGTCTCGTCGGCGGCGACCAGGTAGGCGGCGCCGGTCACCCGGGCCAGGGCCAGGCCGCCCGAGACGTAGTCGTTGTGCAGGTGGGTCTCGGCCACGTGGGTGATGCGCACGCCGAGCCTTCCGGCCAGGGCGAGGATCCGGTCGATGTCCCGCTGCGGGTCGACGACCAGGGCGACCTGGCCGTCGTGGGCGAGGTAGCTGCGGTCGCCCAGGGAAGAGGTCTCCACCACCTCGATGTGGATCGTGCTCATCTTCTTCGCCGCCTTCGTGTCGTCGCAGTCGCGGTCCGGCCGGTTTCCGGGTCAGGGACCGTCCTACCCATTGATACCCTGGGGGGTATCCGGCAGGTAAAAAGACGGGCATGCTCGGGCGTACGAGTTCATTCGTCGCCGTCGGATGCCCGTGGGGAGATCAGTGCTGCATCAGGACAGGGCCAGGAACAGCTTCTCCAGCCGCTCCGGCGTGATGGCCGGCTCCTCGCCGCGCTCGCGCGCCGCCTGGCACTGCTGCAGGCCGGTGGAGATGATCTTGAATCCGGCCCGGTCCAGGGCCTTGGACACCGCCGCGAGCTGGGTCAGCACCCGCTCGCAGTCGTCACCGTTCTCGATCATGGCGATCACCCCGCCGAGCTGGCCGTGGGCCCGCTTGAGCCGGGTGAGCGCCTCGGCCAGGACGGCCGCGTTCATGTCCATTCGCTCCACCTCCACCGCCAATATACCCCCCGAGGTATGGTGCCGCGCACGTCCGCGGGGGCGCGGTGGAGGCGGAGGCGGTCACGGGTTGGGGGTGAGCCCTTCGGCGATCTTCTTCAGCTCGGCGGACACGCCCTCGGCGTCGCGGAACTCCTTGGCGTACGTCGGGCTGAACATGATCTCGGCCCACTGCTTGTCGCCCATGCGGAGGAAGAGGGTGGGGGTGCCCGCCATGCCGTCCTCACCGACGTTCTGCACGACCAGGTAGCCGCCGCGGTCGCCGACGGTCACCTCCTCGCCGTCCCCCTCGTCGCGGTAGGCCGCGATCCGGTCGCCGAGCTCCTGGACGGCCCCCTCCTCGTACATGTAGATCTGCACCCGGTAGGAGCCCGGGTCGTCGCCCTCGTAGATGTAGGCGGTGGTGTACTTGTCGCCGAAGTCCACCGACCAGCCCGACCACATCAGCCGCTCGGGCAGGTATCCCACCTTGACGTGCCCGAACTTCATCCCGTCGCCCAGATCGCCGAGGCTCGGCGGCTCCGACGGCTGAGGCGGGGTGTCGTCGATGGCGGGCGGCTCCGGCGTCACGGAGATCGTGACCTGGCCGCCCGTCGCGGTCGTCGTGCTCGCGCCCAGGTACGCCACGGGCGCGGCCACGACCGCCACGGACGCCGACAACGCCGCGATCCGGCCCCTCACCCGCCTGCGCCGGGACCCGCGCACCACCCGTTCCACCAGGTCGGGCGCGGCGTGCAGCCGGGCGGTCTCCTCCGTCATGAGCCGGAGGAGCTCCTCCTCAAGCGTGGGCATTCCTGATCACTCCTTCCACTGTCTCCCGTCCGAGGGCCGAACGGAGTTTGGCCGTCGCCTTCGACGCCTGGCTCTTGACCGTGCCGACCGAGCAGCCGAGCACTTCGGCGGTCTGCGCCTCGCTGAGGTCCTCCCAGTACCGCAGGACGATCACCGCCCGCTGCCGGGGCGGCAGGGCGCGCAGCGCGTCCATGAGCACCTGGCGCAGGTCGGTGTCCGTCGCCCGGTCCGGAGTGTCCGGCGGGCTGTGCATCGGGATGATCCTGAGGATCGCCCGGCGGCGGGCCCGGCTGATGGCGGCGTTGACGATGACGCGGCGCACGTACGGCTCGGGGCTGTCGTGGCGGACCCGGTCCCAGTTCCGATAGGTGCGCTCCAGCGCGGTCTGCAGCAGGTCCTCCGCCTCCGCCTCGTCGCCGCAGGCGAGGTAGGCGACCCGTAGCAGGCTCGTGGCGCGTGCGGCCACGAATGCGCCGAAGTCGTGTTCCGTGGCGCTCACGGCTGTCTGTCCGATTTCACGCTTCCTTATACGCCTGGGCGTCGGCGGCGGTTGCCCGCGAGAGCGGGGGAAGGCGGCGGGCAACCCTTCGGAGCGAGTCGATCGACGGGGAAGACCGTGCGGCTGTCCACCGAGCCGGCCAGGGGCCACGTGAGGGCCGTGCGGCAGCCCGTCGAGTTCGAGCCGGCCGGGCAGTCGCTGACCTACGACGAGGTCCAGCGCCTGCCCGCCGACCCCGCCCGGCTCAAGGACTGGCTCACCGAAGCCGGCGGGTCGGCGGCGTCCCCGAGAGCGCCCTGGCCGGCTGGGTGGCCGGGACGTTGCCCCGGCTCCCGCACGCGCTGCCCGCGCCGAAGGAGGCCCGCGACGGTTGATCGTCGACAGCGGCAGGATGGCGCTGCTGTCGCAGGAGCACACCGCCGGTGGCAGCGAAGGGGCCCGTGAAGTCGTCCGTCACCACCCTGGCCGAGGTCGGCTCTTCGGGGGCGGCCGTCAGTCGCGGAGGACCTCCACCCAGTAGCGGCCCTCGCCGTCGCGGTGGGCGCCGTGGATGTCGGTGGCCAGGTCGGGGAAGGTCCGGTCGAAGTCCTCCAGGGCGCGCAGGTAGTGCATCAGCGGGCCGTCGGCCGCGCCGGTCGCCTCGCCCGGCATCAGCATGGGGATCCCGGGCGGGGTGACCACCACGGTCGCCGCCACCACCCGCCCGGCCAGCCGGGCCAGCGGGACCCGCTCGGTACGGGAGCGGATCATGGCCTGGTAGACGTCGGCGGGCGTGGAGACCGGCTCCGGCAGCGCGGTGAAGACCTGGTCGAGCAGCGCGCCCACGCCCGAGTCGCGCAGCTTGGCGTGCACCTCGCCGCAGAACGCCCGCAACGACACGCCGGACGGCCCGAACCCGGGCAGCACGTCCGCCAGCGCCCTGTCGTCGTCGTAGGCGTTCTTGAAGTCGGTGAGCGCGTCGATCAGCGTGCCCCACTTGCCCTTGGTGATGCCCATCGAGAACAGCACCAGCAGGGTGTGGTCGCCGGTCTTCTCCACCACGATGCCGCGCCGCTGCAGGTAGGCGGCCACGACCTTGGCCGGGATGCCCCACTCCAGCGTGCCCTCGGCCGCGTCCGCGCCGGGGCAGGTGATCGTCACCTTGACCGGGTCGAGCAGGGCGTAGTCGTCGCGCATGCCGTCGAAGCCGTGCCAGGCGGCGCCGGGCTCCAGCACCCAGCAGCGCGGCTCCGAGCTCAGCAGCGCCGGGTCGGCGTCGGCGAAGGGCACGGCCCGGCCGGTGTGCGGGTCGAGCACCGAGGGCGGCTGCCAGAGGCCGAAGAACCAGCCGGGCCGGCGGCCGTCCTCGCGGATGCGGGCGGCCAGCCGGGTCATCGCCTGCCGGAACCGGACCGCCTCGACGATCGCCTCGCCGGTCAGGAACGACCCGGAGGGGCCGTCCATCATCGCCGCGGCCACGTCGAGGGAGGCGATCATGGGGTACAGCGGCGAGGTCGAGGCGTGCATCAGGTACGTCTCGTTGAACGCGTCGAAGTCGACCGGCGCCCGCGGCGCGGGCCGGACGTGCAACATCGCCGCCTGCGACAACGCGGCCAGCAACTTGTGCGTGGACTGCGTGGCGAACACGGTGGGACGCTCCGGGCCGGGCAGTGTGCGCTCGTCGACCGACATGGCGTACCGGCGGGAGTAGAGCGGGTTGAACCGGCCGTAGGCGAACCACGCCTCGTCGAAGTGCAGCCGCGGCACGGTGGCGCCCAGCAGCTCGGCGACCCGGACCGCGTCGTAGCAGACGCCGTCGTAGGTGGAGTTCGTGACGACCGCGTACGCGGGGTCGCCCGCCGCGAGCGGATGGCCGGCCACCCGCGCCCGGACGGCGGACGCCTCCAGCGCGGCGGCCGGGATCGGCCCGGCCAGCCCCAGCCCGTTGCGCTCGGGAACCAGGTAGACCGGCCGCGCGCCGCTGATGGCCAGCGCGTGCTGGATCGACTTGTGGCAGTTGCGGTCGACCAGGACGGTGTCGTCGCGGGCGATCGCGTGGTGCCCGACGATGCGGTTGGCGGTGGAGTTGCCGTTGACCACGAAGAACGTGCGCTCGGCGCCGAAGACGCGGGCCGCGTTGTGCTCGGCCTCGCCGATCGGGCCGGTGTGGTCGAGCGGCGAGCCCAGCTCCCCGACGGAGATCGACAGGTCGGTGCGCAGCAGCCGCTCGCCGTAGAAGTCGAAGAACGCCCGGCCCACGGGCGACTTCAGGAACGCCACGCCGCCCGCGTGCGCCGGGGTGTGCCAGGAGTAGGGGTGGTGGTCCTCCAGGTGCAGCAGCGCGCGGAAGAACGGCGGGAGGATCTGGTCGGCGTACTGGTCGGCGGCGTGCGCGATGCGCCCGGCGATGAACTGCGGGGTGTCCTCCAGCGGGAAGACGTAACCCTGGATGACCTCGTACACCCACAGCGGCAGCTCCTGGTCCTGGGTGATCAGGAAGACCGGCAGGCCGCGGAAGCGCTTGGCCACCGCGGCCAGCAGGTCTTCGGCGCCGGGCGCGTCCCAGGCCGCCAGGATCGCCGTGAGCGAGGCGTCGGACCCGACCACCGCCAGGGCGTCGGCCGTGCGGCGGGTCCAGCGCACCTGGAGGCCGAGCTCGCCCATCTCGGCGCACACCCGGCGGATCTGCTCGGCGAGCGCCGAGTCGGCGTCGGGGTGTTCGGTGACGGCGGCCAGAACCGTTCGCTCCATACGGCACTCCGTGATCGATCAGGGACGGGAATCTCCCCTGATCGTAACGCCAAGGAATGGCAAAGACACGGTGAGTGACGAAAGCCTGTCAGGCGCTCAGAAGTGGCGCCCGAGCGCGAAGGTCCGGTCCGCGTGCCAGCGGCGGCCGTCGCTGACCAGCAGGCGCACCTCGCGGACCCGGGCGGCCAGCGGCAGCCCCGCGGCCAGCTCGGCCTCCACGTGGTCGAGGAGCTCCGGCTCCTGCTGGTCGGCGACCGTGAGGTGGGGGACGATCGAGGCGAACCGGCCGCCGTAGGGCGGGGCCTCGGGCCACCGGGCGGCGACCGCCTCCGTCAGCTCCCGGAACGGCCGCTCGGGGTCGGGGGAGAGGTAGAGCACCCCGGGGAACCTGCCGCATCCGGCGAACCGCACGTCGAAGGCGGGATGCGCGCCGATCAGCCGGTCGAGCGCCCCCTCGTCGAGACGGTCGCGATCGAGGAACGGGTAGAGGATCGTCACGTGCGCGGGGACGCCGTCGGCGGCGGCGGCGTCCAGCCGGGAGCGCCAGGGGCCGACCAGCGGCTCCGCTTCGGGGATCGCGGCCACGAGCGCCGTTCCGCCGGCTCGGTACGGGCCCGCTTCCGTGGGAGGCATGACTCAGGCTCCCAGGCCGTCGGTGGCGCCGGCCACCGATTTACCCGGGCCGGTCGGCCGTGCCGCCGGCCGCCGATCTACCCGGGCCGGTCCTCTGTGGCGCCGGCCGCCGATTTACCCGGGCCGGTCCTCCGTGGCGCCGGGTGCCGATTCATCCGGGCAGGCCGGCCGCGCCGGGGCCGGGCGCCGATTTGTCCGGGCCGGCCGCGCCGGGGCCGGGCAGCAGGTCGACGTCGCCGGAGTGCATCGGCGCGCCGCAGTGGGCGCAGCGCAGCTCCACGGCGCTGATCTCGCCGCAGGCGTGGTGGCGGTAGAGCACGGGCGGCCCGGCCTGGCCCGCGAGCCACCGGTCACCCCATCCGGCCATGACCATGAGCAGGTCGACCAGCTCGGCGCCCTTGGCCGTCAGGTGGTATTCGTGGCGCGGCCGCCGGTCGTAGGGGCGGCGTTCGAGGACGCCGTGGTCGACGAGGTGGGTGAGCCGTTCGGTCAGCACCTTGCGGGAGATGCCGAGATCGGCCTGGAGCTGGTCGAACCGCCGTACTCCGGCCCACACGTCCCGCAGGATCAGCGGCGACCACGGCTCGCCGATCACGTCGAGGGTGCGGGCGATGGAGCAGGCCATCTCCGCGAAGTTGGTGCGCTGCATGGACCCACCCTACCTTTCGGGGTTCCCTGAAGGAACTCTCGGTGCTACGGTTACAGAGTCTCCTCAAGGAACTCCAAAACCCGGAGAGAACCCATGAAACTCGACCCCGACGTGCGCGGCGTGCTCGACGGCACCCCGATCGCCCATCTCGCCACCGTCCTGCCCGACGGCGCTCCCCATTCCGTCCCGGTCTGGATCGGCACGCACGGCGACCATGTCGCCGTCCTCACCGGCCCGCGCTCCCGCAAGGCGCTCAACCTGCGGCGCGACCCGCGGGTCGCGCTCTCCCTGACGCCGCCCGGCGACCCGTTCCGGCCGGTGCTCGTCCGGGGCCGGGTCGTGGAGTGGGTCGAGGGCGAGGCGGGCTGGGAGATCGTCGACCGGATCGCCGCGAAGTACATCGGCGGTCCCTACTCGCGCGCGGAGGAACGGGTCGTCCTGCTCATCGAGCCCGACCGGCAGAGCGCGGGCTGACCTCCGCCGCCGGAGGCGGGCTCGCCCGGCGGCGCCGGTGGTAGCAGACGGCGGCGGTGGCCAGCGCGGCGCCCCACACCGGCCAGAAGCACTCCGGCAGCCAGGCTCCCCACTCCTCCAGGGCGAACCGGCCGGCCACGGTCCAGCGGATGTAGGTGAGCCCGGCCACCGTGACGATGATCGAGACGAACCCGGCCGGGACGACCGCCAGCAGCGGCGGCACCCGCCGGCCGCGCAGCCCCGGGATCCACCGCGGGAACACCTCGCCCCACCGCTGGACCAGCCCGAGGGTCAGCACGCCGCCCAGCGCCCCGAACGTCGCCAGGTACGCCCCCGCCAGCCACAGCCCGTCCTCGCCCGCGGCCAGGAACTCCGTGCTCACGCCGAGCGGGATGCCCAGCGCCCAGGCCCACCGGGTGGCGCAGTAGACCAGCGGCACCGCGACCGCCACGTACACCGCGATCCGCCCGCGCGCCGGGGTGAACCAGTTCCCGCGCCCGCGCCCGTGGTCCCGCGCGGCGGCGGCCAGCAGCAGGCCGCCCAGCACGCACACGAGCTGGTTGAGCACCGGCCACGGCCAGGCGTCGGCGAACGTCGCGCCGCCCAGCCCCCAGCCGAACAGGGGCGCGGCCAGGAGCAACGGCGTGTAGGCGACGCCCATCATCAGCCGCGAGTCCGGAACCACCAGCACCAGCAACGCGGCGATCGGCCAGGCCAGAAGGACCGGCACCCGCCCCCACACCCCCTTCGCCGGGCGCTCACCACCCCGGGGGCTCGTCCCGGGTCGGCGCGGCGGCCCGAGCCGGAGCGGCGGAGGGTCGCCCGGCCCAGGTCGGCGCGGCGGAGGGGCGTCCGGTCCGGGGTCGTTCGCCGGGTGGGCGTCGTCGCGGCGGGCCAGGGCCAGTGCCGTCGCGGCCACCAGGGCCGAGAACGCCGCGATCCACCAGCCGAACGGCGGCGCCGTGCCGGCCAGGATCGACAGCGCGCCGTCGGGGTCGGGATCGTCGGCCCCCCAGGGGTAACCGGGCGCCCCGAGCGCCCACGCCGCGCCGAGCAGGCCGTAGGCGACCGCCCACAGCGCCGCCGCGTACCCGTACCGGCCGGAAGTGAAGATCGTCATGCCGACGAGCCTTCCAGCGCGGGCGCACGGCGGGCAGATGCCGTTCGGCACCTCCCGCGGGCCGCGGCAGTGCCGTTCGGCACGTGGGGGCGCGCGGCGCGGGCGCATATCGTGTCCTGGGTGAACGTGCTGTGGATGGCCGCCGCCGCGCTGCCGGCGGCGGTCGCCGTCGCCGTGGCGGCGATCGGGTTGTTCCTGACCAGGAGCAGGGCCGGGAGCAGGGCCGGGAGCAGGGCCGGGAGCAGGGCCGGGTGGCTCGCCTGGCTGGTCCTGCCGGCCGCGGGCGCGTCCCTGGCGGTCACGGCCCTGTGGCGGGCCGCCGGAGGGCCGTCCACGCCGGGCGTCGGCGCGCTGGGCATGGCCGAGAGCGCGGCGCTGACGGTCGCGGCCGGGCTGGTCGTCCGGTACGCGCCGGTCCGCCGGGCCGTGCCCGCGGCGCTGCTGGCGGGGCTCGCCGCGGCCACCTGGCTGCCGCGGGTCTTCACGCCGGCCTCCGCGCTGGAGGCGGCAGGGGCGTGCGCGTTCTGGGGGGCGGGCGTGCTGGCGGGCGCCGCCGTGGGCGCCTACCTGCGCCTGCTCGACGTACGGCAGCGGCGGGCGGTGGCCGACACCCGCACCGTCCTGCGGCTGCGGCTGGCCGGCGACCTGCACGACTTCCTCGCCCACGACATCAGCGAGATGGTCGCGCACGCCCAGGCGGGCGCCGTCGCGGGCGATCCGCTGCGGGCCCTGGAACGCGTCGAGGCGGCCGGTCAACGGGCCCTGTCCACGCTCGACCGCACGCTCGACATGCTCCACCACGACCGGCCCCCCGGACCGTCCGGCGACCTGGACGGCGTCGCCGAGGCCGCCGCGCGCTTCTCCGCCGCCGGATCCGCGCACGTCGGCGTGCGGATCGACCGCGCGGCGGCCGTCCCGGCGGAGACGGCGGCGCTGGCCTACCGGATCGTGATCGAAGGGCTGACCAACATCCGGCGGCACGCGCCGCGGGCCGGCCGCGTCGAGCTGTCCGTCACGACGCCGGGTGACGTCCTGGAGATCACCCTGACCAACGACGGGACGTCCGGCGCGGCGGGCCGCCGCCGCGGCGGCTCCGGCCTGCCCGGCCTGGCCGCGCTCGTCGCCGAAGAAGGGGGCGAGCTGGTCGCGGGGGCCGTGCCGGACGGGTGGTCGCTGGCGGCGCGGCTGCCGCTGCGACAATCTCCCGGGTGAGCATCCGCATCCTCGTCGCCGACGACCAGGAGGGCATCCGCGACGCCTTCCGCCTGATCCTCGACGCCCAGCCCGACCTGAGCGTGGTGGCCGAGGCGGCCGACGGCCGCACCGCGATCGACACCGCCCTCGCCGTCCGGCCGCACGTGGTGCTCGCCGACATCCGCATGCCCGGGGCCGACGGCATCGAGGTGACCCGCGCCCTGGCCGGCACCGGCATCCACGTGGTGGTCGTCACCACGTTCGGGCTGGAGGAGTACGTGCAGGCGGCGCTCAGGCACGGCGCGGCCGGGTTCGTGCTGAAACGTTCGGGCCCCGCGCTGCTCGTGGAGGCCGTCCGGGCGGCCGTGAACGGCGACATGCTCATCAGCCCCCAGCTCACCGTCCGGCTGCTGCGCGGCAGCGGCCCGGAACGGGAGGTGTCGGACGTGGTGCTGACCGAGCGGGAGGACGAGATCGTGGCCCTGGTGGCTCAGGGGCGGACCAACGCGGAGATCGCCGCCGAGCTCTTCCTGTCCCCGGGGACGGTGAAGAACCATGTCGCCGCGGTCCAGCGCAAGATCGGCGCGAGGAACCGCGTGATGATCGCGGGATGGGCGTGGGCGACCGGCAGGGCCCAGCCGTGACGGGGTGCGCCCGTCCGTGCCGTGCCGCCGGTCAGGGGAGGTGGCGGGCCAGGTAGAGGGCCGTCTCGACGTTCAGGGCGACCTGCTCGCCGAGCGTGTCGAGGAGCGTGCCGAACAGGTTCTCGCGCACGTCCTCGGCCAGGATGCGGTAGGACGACTGGGTGGACAGCAGGGCGACGTAGTCGGCGGCCGAGACCGTGCGTCCCGACCGGTAGAGGCGGGTGCCGAGGTCGCCGAACTCGGGCGGCAGCCCCATCTCCCCGGCCCACTCGCGGGCTCCGGCCTCCTCGCCGATGGGCCTGCCGATCGGGCCGGTGTTGGGCCTGATGTGCGGGGCGAACCGCTCGTGCGCGGCCAGCAGCCGCGCGGTCACCCCCTCGTCGGCGGGCCAGTCGACGTTCCAGAACAGGGCGAGCCCGCCGCCCGGGGCCAGCGCCGCGGCGGCCCGCTGCCAGCGCACCTCCTTGTCGACCCAGTGCCACGCCTGGGCGCAGTACAGCAGGCCGAACGCCCGCTCCGGGACGTACTCCTCGAACGCCGAGACGGTGACCGTCACGTTCGGCCGGTCGGCGGTCCGCCGGGCCAGCACGGCGGCCATGGCCGGATCCGGCTCGGTGGCCACGACCTCGACGCCGGTCGCCGCGAACAGCTCCGTCGCCTTCCCCGTGCCCGCGCCCACCTCCAGCGCGGGCCCTCCGGCGTAGGCCAGCACGTCCGCGGCCAGCTGCGCCGGGTAGCCGGGCCGGACCCTGTCGTACTCGTCGGCGACCTCGCCGAAGACCCTTCCTTGAATCCGTTGTGTTGTCATGTGCACGATCCTCATTCATGATCGTCCAGGCGCACAACCCCGTCGCGCACATTGAGTACGCGCTACTCAGGCCCTACGAGCCCGGCCGTCGCACGCTTGGTCGCATGAAGACACATCTCCTTCGCCCGGCGGCCGTCGCCGCCCCGCTGCTCGTCCTCGCGCTCACCGCCGCCCCGGCGCCCGCGTCGGCCTCGTCCGTCTGGGCCGCGTCCAACGTCCAGCTCGTCAACCGGCAGACCGGCAAGTGCCTGACCATCGCCGGGGGCGTCAGCACGGAGAACAACGTGCACGCCGTCCAGTACGACTGCGACAGCCACCCCTCCCGCCGCTGGGACGTCTGGGGCTACTCCAGCGCGGCCCTGCAGGTCAGGAACCGGCAGACCGGCAAGTGCCTGACCATCGCCGGCGGCGTCAGCACCGAGAACAACGTCGTCGCCCTCCAGTACACCTGCGACACCCACCCCTCGCGCTACTGGGCGCTCGGCAACCGCGTCGGCCAGTACGTCGAGTTCCGCAACGTGCAGACCGCCAAGTGCCTGACCATCGCCGGCGGGGTCAGCACCGCCAACAACCTGGAGGCCGTCCAGTACACCTGTGACGGGCACCCGTCCAGGTTCTGGGAGATCCGCGACTACTACGGGAGCTGACCGGCTCGCCGCCACGGGGAGGCCGCCCCTGGTGGCCGCCGGTCAGCCGGGGGACGCGCCCAGCAGGGGCAGCCACACCTCGTCCACGATCTCGGCGATCGACTCCTCCGGCACCCGGCGCATCGTGACGAGCATGTCGTGCCGGAGCAGGTCCAGCGGCAGGTTCACCACCCTGGACGAACGCGGCACGTCGGGCAGCTCGCCGCGCTCGACCGCCCGGCACACGATCGTCTCGAACGCGGTCGCCCGGCCGGGTGGCAGCAGGGTGTCGCGCAGCTCGGTGAGGCTGGTGCCGGCCTCCCGGAAGTAGTCGGCGAGCTGCACGCTCATCAGCGTCAGCATGCCCGCGCGGTCGTCGCCGGCGTTGCGCAGGAACCCGACGGCGTCCTCGCGCAGGCTGCCGGTGTCGGGCACGTCGATCAGCCGCCAGAACTTGGCGAGGGTGGCCAGCAGCAGGTCGTCGCGCCGGGGCCAGCGCCGGTAGAGCACCGGGCGGCTGGTGCCGGCGCGGGCCGCGACGGCCTCGAAGGTGAAGCCGTGGTAGCCGTGCTCGACCAGCACCTGCCAGGCGGCGTCGAGGATCGCCTCCTCCAGCGCGGGGCCGCGACGGCGGGACGCGCCGCCGGGGGCAGGGTGCTTGAGAGTCACTTGCGTATCTTATCCCGGCGCTCTACGGTGGCCGGAATTAGATACAGCCCTGTACCCCAAGGACCGTCCATGATGTTCGACGTCATCGTCGTCGGCGCCGGGCCCGCCGGCCTCTTCCTCGCCTGCGAGCTGCGCCTGGCCGGCGTGCGGCCGCTGGTGCTGGAACGACGGCCGGAGCCCGACCTGTCGGACAAGGCCCACGGCCTGGCCGGCCAGGTCGTCCGGCTGCTGGACCACCGCGGCCTGTTCGAACGCTGCGGCGGCCGGGGCGTCCCGGGGCCGGCGCCGGGCCACTTCTTCGGCGGGATGCCGTTGCCGCTGCACACGCTCGGCGAGGCCAACCCGATGTACCTCCTGCCCTGCGACCAGCGCGACCTCGAACGGGTGCTCGCCACGCGCGCGGCCGAACTGGGCGCGGAGGTGCGGCGCGGCCAGGAGGTGATCTCCTTCGCCCAGGACGCCGACCGGGTCGAGGTCGTGACCCGCGGTCCCGGCGGCGCCGAGACCACCCTCACCGCCCGCTACCTGGTCGGCTGCGACGGCGGCCACAGCATGGTCAGGAAGGCGGCGGGCATCGGCTTCCCCGGCGTCAGCGACGATCACGTCGTGGACCGCTCGGCCCTCATCGGCCCGAGCGAGCACGTCCGGATCCT
This sequence comes from Nonomuraea sp. NPDC004702, assembly GCF_053601695.1. Taxonomy (NCBI): domain Bacteria; kingdom Bacillati; phylum Actinomycetota; class Actinomycetes; order Streptosporangiales; family Streptosporangiaceae; genus Nonomuraea; species Nonomuraea sp. NPDC004702. Next base: position 26,918 of record NZ_JBSGCE010000047.1, on the reverse strand, counting down.
GCCCGGCGGGCGCGTCCTGATCGAGGGGCTCGGCGAGATCCCCGCCCACTTCCACCGCACCGATCGCGGCGTCTTCACCCTCCTGGCCCACGACCCGCGGCGGCCGCTGATCAACACCGCCGAGTGGGAGGAGCATCCGGCGGGCGGCTACCCGGGGCCGGGCGCGCCGATGACGCTGGCCGAGATGGAGAAGAGCGTCGAACGCGTCCTCGGGGTGCGCCTGCCGCTGAGCCCGCCGCCCGAGGGAGCGCCGGTCATGCTGCGCCGGCTGTGCGGGCGCAACACCCGGCTCGCCGACCGCTACCGCGCCGGACGCGTCTTCGTCGCCGGCGACGCCGCCCAGGTGAGTCACGGGCCCACCCTGAACCTGGCCCTCCAGGACGCCGCCAACCTGGCCTGGAAACTCGCCGTCACGCTCCGGGGGCGGGCCCCGGAAGGGCTGCTGGACAGCTACGAGACCGAGCGCCGCGCGTGCGCGGAACGCGTGGTCACCCAGACCCTGGCCGCGACCGCCCTGCTGGCGCCCGGCGCCGAGGTCACCGCACTACGACGGCTGTTCGCCGAGCTCCTGGGCCGTACGGAGAACCTGCGCATGATCGCCGAGCTGATGGCGGGCGGCGACGTCCGCCACGACATGGGGGAGGAGCGGCCCGCCGGGCCCACCGGCTGGTTCGCGCCGTCCCTGGCGCTGACCACCGGCGACGGGCGGCCGCGGCGCCTGGCCGAGCTGATGCGCGACGCCCGCCCCCTGCTCCTGGACCTGACCGGCGGCGACGCCCTGGCCGCCGCCGCCGCGCCCTGGCTCGGCCGGGTGCGCCACGTGGCCGCCACCGCCGCCGACGCCCCCGCCCCGGCGCTGCTCGTCCGGCCCGACGGCTACGTCGCCTGGGCGGGCGCGGGCCCCGACGGCCTCAGGGCCGCCCTCGCCCGCTGGTTCGGCCCGAGCTGAGCCCGGCCGTCCGGCCGGACGGGGAGGGGTCACTCCGGGCTGGTGAGGCGGGCCAGCACGATGCCGCCGACGATCAGCGCCAGCGCCGCCATCCGGCCGATCGACATCGGGTCCTTGTGCACGACGACGCCCAGGGCGATCGCGCCGACCGCCCCGATGCCGGTGAAGACCGCGTACGCGGTGCCGACCGGGAGGGTCTTCATCGAGTACGACAGCAGCCAGACCGCGGCCACCATGAGGACGAAGCAGATCAGCGTGGGCAGCGGCCTGGTGAAGCCCTGGGTGGGCTTGATGCTCTGCGCCCAGGCGATCTCGACCAGCCCGGCCAGCCCGAGGATGAGCCAGTTCATCGTCAGAACTCCTTCCCCAGGTCGCGGGCGCCGCGCAGCGCGGCGGCGTACAGCTCGTCGTGCTGGGCGCGCAGGTGGAACAGGCCGGGGTCGATGCGGGAGTTGGCCAGCTCGGCGGCGACGACGGTGGTGTCCTCGACGGCGAAGTGGCCGGCGAAGAAGTCACGCAGGTAGCGCTCCTGGTAGTCGAACCTGGCCTTGGGGGCGCCGGGCGAGTAGGCCCCGCCGCGCGCGGTGGTGACCACGAAACGCCGCCCGGCCAGGGACATCTTGGGGAAGGTCACCTGGTCGAGCCAGGCCTTGAGCGCCGACGGGATCGAGTAGTTGTACATCGGGGTGGCGATCAGCACCACGTCCGCGGCCACCAGCTGCGACAGCAGCGGCTCGACGATCGCCCACGCGGCCGCCTGCTCCGGGGTGCGGGCGGCCTCGTGGTAGCGGGAGATGTCGGTGATCTGGTTGGCCATGACGTAGTCGCACAGCTCGGTCCACGCCTCCCCGATGTGCGGCACCGGCTCGGCGGCCAGGTCGCGGTGGACGTAGGTGCCCTCGGGGTGGGCGGACCGCCACGCCTCGGCGAAGGCGTCGCCGAGCTCGCGGCTGATCGAACGGCGTCGGGCGCTGGCGTCCAGGTGCAGCAGAACGGCCATGGGAGGGGCTCCTCGAAATAAGTGGACATGACGTCCGTTTTGCGGTCGAGGTGACCGTAGCAACTAAGCGGGCACGTTGTCCACTTATGCCGGGGTGGGTTAGAGTCGCCGCCATGGAGTCCCGTACCGAGTTGCTGACCGGGCGTCCCGTGGCGGAGGCGGGCCGCCCGCGCGAGCGCGCCGACGCCGCCCGCAACCGCGCCAAGGTGCTCGCCGCCGCGGCCGAGCTGTTCGCCACCCGCGACCCGCGCGGCGTGACCATGGACGACATCGCCAAGGCCGCCGGCGTCGGGCGGGGCACGCTCTACCGCCGCTATCCCGACACCGTCTCGATCGCGCAGGCCCTGCTCGACGAGCACGAGCGCGAGCTGCAGGAACGCCTGCTGCGCGGCGACCCGCCGCTCGGCCCCGGCGCGCCCCCCGCCGACCGGCTCGCCGCCTTCTACGCCGCGATGGTCGGCCTGCTGGACGAGCACATCTCGCTCGTCCTGGGCGCCGAGCAGGGCGCGCTGCGCTACGCCACCGGCGCCTACGGGTTCTGGCGGGCGCACGTGCGGGTGCTGCTGGCCGAGGCGGGCGTCCCGGAGACCGAGGCGCTGGCCGACATCCTCCTCGCCCCGCTGGGCCCCGACGTCTACGCCGAGCAGCGCAGGCGCGGGCTCACCCCCGAGCAGATCACCGCCGCCCTGGCCCGCCTGGCGCACGGCATCGTCGCCCGGGACGCCGGGCGCTGACCGCGCCTGCGCCGGCACCCGGTCGGATCATGAAGCAGAACCCGGCGCCGCGCGAGGGGCCGGCCCGTCCTCGCCTGCCCGCTCCGGTCGCGGGTTACGCGGTGAGGGCGTCGCGGAGGAAGCCCAGGATGTCCGCCCGCGCGTCCTCGGCCTGGGGGGCCAGCACCGGCATGCTGAGGAAGGCGTGCCCGGCCTCGGGGTACTCGGCCAGGCGGGCGGGGGTGCCGGCGGCCTGCAGCGCCTCGGCGTAGCGGCGGCCGTGGTCGGCGATCGGGTCGTGGGTCGGCACCGCCACGAGCGCCGGGGCCAGCCCGCCCAGGTCGCCGGCGTGCAGCGGGGAGAGCGCGCGGGCGTCCGTCCCCTCGGGCACGGCGAGCCGGTGGAACAGCCGCAGCACCGGCACGCTGAGCGTCGGGGTGTCGGCGTACTGGGTCATCGACGGGTGGTCGAACATCGTCCCGGCCACCTCCACGGCGGGGTTGACCAGCACCTGGGCCTTCAGGGGGAGACCGGCGTCGCGGGCCCTGATCGCCGCCAGGGCGCAGATCAGCCCGCCGCAGCTCTCGCCGAACAGGACGGCCCGCGCCGGGTCGACGCCCCACTGCGCGGCGTGCTCCAGCACGTGCCGGAGCACGTCCCAGCCGTCGTCGGCGGCGGCGGCCAGCGGCGTGTGCCAGTCGAGCAGGCGGTGGTCCACCGAGACGACGACGGCGGGCAGGTGGGCGGCGAGGTGGCTGTTGACCCAGTCGCTCTGCGGCGCCGTGCCGACGAAGCCGCCTCCGTGCACGTGCAGCACGAGCGGCAGGACGTCCCCCGGCTCGCCCGCTCGGGGCCGGTGGACCCGGACGCGGATGTCGCGGCCGGGCAGCGCCACCGTCCGCCAGTCGATGGCGGCGCCGGGATCCGGCCGGCCGGTGATCGCCTGTGCCTCGACGGAGGCGCGCAGCCGGTTCTCCGCCTCGACGTAGGCGGCGAGTTCGGCGGGGGTGATGGTGTCCCAGTCCGGCGTGACCGGACGGCGGCCGGTGGAGGTCTCGCTCATGGTGGTCTCCTCAGGTTTTCGCTACTTGAAGTATCGATACCTAAGGTAGCGAAAACCGGGCATGGCCGGTCTATGACCTCGATCACATCTCGTTCCGCCCGTGAGGCGCGCGGAGAGCGGCCCCGCGGCAGGTGGCCGGATCGGAGCGGGCGTTCTTCGCAACACGAGATGTTGGGTGTGACTTTTTGATCCGCCCTATATATGGTGTCTCCCGCAGCCGGTTCGGTCGCCCCGCCAGGGCGGCCGAGGCAAGAGGGAACCCGGTGGGAATCCGGGACTGCCCCGCAGCGGTGAATGGGAACGACCGCCGTCAGACGCACTGGGCCGAAGGCCCGGGAAGCGACGGCCAGTAGGCAGCGACAGCATGCCCATGAGTCCGAAGACCTGCCGGCGCGCCGCGCGCGATCATGCGCGCGCGGCTGGTCCGAGGCCGCGCGGGACGGTGGACGGCACCGGCGAGAGGGCTGTGGCGCCTCGCCGTCCGCCTCCTGCGCGCGTTCTCGGCCACTGACCGAGTTCACGAGGGGAGAGCGCAGTGACGGTCACAGGGGACCCGATGACGGACCTGGCCGGGACGGCGCGGGCGGACGCCGACAGGTCCGCGCCGCGGCGCGTCCAGATGCAGGTGCGCAAGCGCAACGGCACCGCGGAGCCGGTCGACGTCAACAAGATCGTACGTGCGGTGGAGCACTGGGCGACCGATCTGACGGACATCGACCCGATGCGGGTGGCCACCAAGACGATCAGCGGCCTCTACGACGGGGCCACCACCGCCGAGCTCGACCGGCTGTCCATCCAGACGGCCGCCGAGATGATCGGCGAGGAGCCGCAGTACTCGCGCCTGGCCGCGCGGCTGCTGTCGGGCTACATCGACAAGGAGGTCCGCGGGCAGGGCGTGGCCTCCTTCAGCCAGGCGATCCGGCTGGGCCACGCCGAGGGGCTCATCGGCGACGAGACCGCCGAGTTCGTCAACGCCAACGCCCGCAAGCTCGACGACGCCATCGACGTCACCGCCGACCTGCGGTTCGAGTACTTCGGGCTGCGCACGGTCTATGACCGTTACCTGCTGCGCCACCCGTCCACCCGGCTGGTGGTGGAGACGCCGCAGTACTGGCTGCTGCGCGTGGCCTGCGGGCTGGCCGAGACGCCCGCCGAGGCGGTCGGCTTCTACCGGCTCATGTCGTCGCTGGCCTATCTGCCCAGCTCGCCGACGCTGTTCAACTCCGGCACCCGGCACACCCAGATGTCCTCCTGCTACCTGGTCGACTCGCCCCGTGACGAGATCGGCTCCATCTACGACCGTTACGCCCAGGTGGCGCAGTTGTCGAAGTTCGCCGGCGGGATCGGCATCTCCTGGTCGCGGGTGCGCTCCCGGGGCGCGCTGATCCGCGGCACGAACGGGCACTCCAACGGCATCGTCCCGTGGCTGCGCACGCTCGACGCGTCCGTGGCCGCCGTCAACCAGGGCGGCCGGCGCAAGGGCGCGGCCTGCGTCTACCTGGAGCCCTGGCACCCGGACGTCGAGGAGTTCCTGGAACTGCGCGACAACACCGGCGAGGACGCCCGCCGCACCCACAACCTCAACCTGGCCAACTGGATCCCCGACGAGTTCATGCGCCGGGTCGAGGCCGACGGCATCTGGTCGCTGTTCGACCCCGACGAGGTCCCCGAGCTGCCCGACCTGTGGGGCGAGGCGTTCGAGGAGGCCTACCGCGCCGCCGAGCGCGACGGCCGGTACGTCCGGCAGGTCAAGGCCCGCGACCTGTACGCCAAGATGATGCGCACCCTGGCCCAGACCGGCAACGGCTGGATGACCTTCAAGGACGCCGCCAACCGCCTGTGCAACCAGGCGGCCGAGCCCGGCAACGTCGTGCACCTGTCCAACCTGTGCACCGAGATCGTCGAGGTGTCCAGCGACGCCGAGACCGCGGTCTGCAACCTGGGCTCGGTCAACATCGCCGCCCACCTGACGGGCACGGGCCCCGGCGGCGACATCGACGGCGGCATCGGCGGCGGCATCGACTGGGAGCGGCTGCGCGCCACCGTCCGCACCGCGGTCACCTTCCTCGACCGGGTGATCGACATCAACTACTACCCGAGCGAGCAGGCCGCGGCCAGCAACCCGCGCTGGCGCCCGGTCGGCCTCGGCGTGATGGGCCTGCAGGACGTCTTCTTCGCCCTGCGCCTGCCGTTCGACTCGGCCGAGGCCAAGGAGCTGTCCACCCGGATCGCCGAGGAGATCTACCTGTCGGCGCTGGAGACCTCCGCCGGCCTGGCCGAGCGCTTCGGCGCCCACCCCGCCTACGACCAGACGTGGGCGGCCCGCGGCCGGCTCCAGCACGACCTGTGGGGGGAGAGCGGCACCCAGGCCGGGCGCTGGGATGCGGTGCGCGAGCGCATCGCCGCCCACGGCCTGCGCAACTCGCTGCTGATCGCGATCGCGCCGACCGCCACCATCGCCTCGATCGTCGGCTGCTACGAGTGCATCGAGCCGCAGGTGTCCAACCTGTTCAAGCGCGAGACGCTGAGCGGGGAGTTCCTGCAGATCAACAACGCGCTGGTGGCCGAGCTGAAGTCGCGCGGCCTGTGGAACGACCGCGTCCGGGCGGCCATCAAGCAGGCCGAGGGCTCGGTGCAGGGCATCGCCGAGCTGCCGGAGGACATGCGCCGGCTGTTCCGCACCGCCTGGGAGCTGCCGCAGCGGGCGCTGATCGACATGGCCGCCGCGCGCTCGCCGTTCATCGACCAGAGCCAGTCGCTCAACCTGTTCATGAGCGCGCCGACGATCGACAAGCTCTCGTCGATGTACCTGTACGCCTGGAAGTCCGGCCTGAAGACCACCTACTACCTGCGCTCGCGCCCGGCCACCCGCATCCAGCAGGCCACCGTGCCCCTCGCGCCCCCCGCGCCCCTCGCGAACAAGTCCGAGGAGGCCCTGGTGTGCTCCCTGGAGAACCCCGAGTCGTGCGAGGCCTGCCAGTGACCCCCGAGGAGAATCCGATGTTGCTCGACCCGGGCATGAGCCTGACCCTGCGGCCCATGCGCTACCCCCTGTTCTTCGACCGCTACCGCGACGCGATCAAGAACACCTGGACGGTCGAGGAGGTGGACCTGCACTCCGACCTGAGCGACCTGCCCAAGTTGTCGGCGGCCGAGCGCCACCTGGTCAGCCGCCTGGTCGCCTTCTTCGCCACCGGCGACACGATCGTGGCCAACAACCTGGTGCTCAACCTCTACCAGCACGTCAACGCCCCCGAGGCGCGCCTGTACCTGAGCAGGCAGCTGTTCGAGGAGGCGGTGCACGTCCAGTTCTACCTGAACCTGCTGGACACCTACGTGCCGGACGAGGAGGAGCGGTTCGCGGCGTTCGCGGCGGTGGAGAACATCCCCTCCATCCGGCGCAAGGCCGAGTTCTGCTTCCGCTGGATCGACTCCATCGGCAGCCTCCAGCGGCTGGAGACCCGCGAGGACCGGCGGGCGTTCCTGCTCAACCTGATCTGCTTCGCCGCCTGCATCGAGGGCCTGTTCTTCTACGGCGCGTTCGCCTACGTCTACTTCCTGCGCTCGCGCGGCCTGCTGAACGGGCTGGCCTCGGGCACGAACTGGGTCTTCCGCGACGAGTCCATGCACATGGCCTTCGCCTTCGACGTGGTGGACGTCGTCCGGCAGGAGGAGCCGGGCCTCTTCGACGCGGAGATGGCGAGCCAGGTCAGGGAGATGCTGGCCGAGGCGGTCGACTGCGAGGCGCAGTTCGCCGAGGACCTGCTCGGGCAGGGCGTGCCGGGCATGTCGACCGCGGACATGCGCTCGTACCTGGAGCACGTGGCCGACCGGCGGCTGGCCCAGCTCGGCATCGAGCCGCTGTACGGGTCGAAGAACCCGTTCGCGTTCATGGAGCTGCAGGACGTGCAGGAGTTGTCGAACTTCTTCGAGCGGCGGGTGTCGGCGTACCAGGTGGGGGTGACCGGCTCGGTCAGCTTCGACGCCGACTTCTGACCCTTACAGATCTACAAGGTAAAGCCGCGCGGCGGGATTCGCCCCCGCCGCGCGGGTCAGGCAGGCTCCGGGCGGTTGTCCTTGCCGTCCAACCAGAGGACGTCGGACTCGTCGCGGTGGGAACCGGTGGTGCCGACGTGCTTGGCGTCGATCCGCGGACCCTTCTTGATCACGTGGACGAGGGCCATGGCGTGGCCGCGGCCGAGGTCGTAGTCCTGCTTGAGCCAGTCGATGATCGTCCCGGCCTTGGTGGACGGGGCGTCGAGGCCGCGTTCCTCGGCCAGGGCGATGAACTCACGGGGGGTCAGTCCGGTCTTGGCTTCGATGTTGTCCAGGTAAGCCTGGAAGGACATGGTGTTCTCCGCTCGTCATGGGGTGTTGCGGCCATGATGCACCATTTCGGGGGGTGCGCCGTCTCAGTAGAATGCCGTTCCGCCGAGTGCCGAGGGGTGACGGTGATGGACGAGCGCGAACTGAGCTGCCCGTGGGAAGGCGTCCTGGTCACACCGGGCCCGGCCGTCCGTACGGGCGTGCTCGTGCTGGCGGGGTCGAGCGGCCGGATCGAACGGGACAGGGCCCGGCTGCTGGCCGCGGAGGGGGTGACCGCGCTGTCGATCCGCTGGTTCGGCGGTCCGGGCCAGTCGCCGGGCATCTGCGAGATCCCGCTGGAGACGTTCGTGTCGGCCGTCGATCTGCTGGAGTCCACCGGCGTCCGGCGGGTCTGTGTGCTGGGCATGTCGAAGGGGGCCGAGGCCGCGCTGCTGACCGCCGTCCGGGACCGGCGGATCGGCGGGGTGGTGGCGCTGTCGCCGACCTCGCTCGTGTGGGGCAACGTCGGGCCGGGGCCGGACGGGGAGAGACGTCCCTACCGGTCGTCCTGGACGTGGAAGGGGCGGCCGCTGCCGTTCGTCCCGTACGACGACGACTGGGCCGAGGCCGAGCCCGAGCACGGCCCGCTGGCCCTGCGCGAGCTGTACGAGCTCAGCCAGCGCACGTTCGCCGATCTGTTGCCGGCCGCGGAGATCCCGATCGAGGCGGCGGCGGCCGACGTGCTGCTGGTGGCGGGAGGGGACGACGCCATGTGGCCGTCCCTGCCGTTCGCCGGGCGGCTGGCCGCGCGGCGTCGTGCCGCCGGCCGCCCGGTGCGGGTGGTCAGCCGGGCCGAGGCCGGTCATCGTCCGCGCCTGCCGGGGGAGGGGCCCGCCCCCGAGTCGCCGGACTTCCTCTACGGGGGCGACCCGGTCGCCGACGCCGGGCTCGGAGCCGACGCCTGGCCGCACATCCTCGACCTGCTGCACGGCTGACGCCCGCGGGTCGCCTGCGATGATCGTCTTCTGCTAGTTTGTACCTTCCGGCCGGATGTTGCATCTGGCCGAGAGTGCTTGTATGACCATTTCTCCGGTGAACGTGCGGCCCGTTGAGGCCGCGGATCACCCCACCGTCGAACGCCTCTGGCTCATGTTCCGCCACGACATGGCGGACTTCCAGGGCGGGCTCCCCGGCCCCGACGGCACCTACCACGGCGACCGCCTGCGCACCGCCCTCGATGACGACGACTGGACGGCCTACCTGTTCACCAGCGGCGACCGGCCGGTCGGGTTCGCGTTCGTGCGTGCGGCGGCCGGTCCGGTCCGGGTGCTGAACAGCTTCTTCGTGGTCCGCGGCGCCCGCCGGTCCGGGATCGGGCTGCGGGTCGTCCGGGACGTGATCTCCCGGCATCCGGGGTCGTGGCGGATCGCCTTCCAGGACGCCAACACGGCGGGCGTGGCGTTCTGGCGGCGCGTCGCGACCGAGTTCGCCGGTGAGGCGTGGACGGAGGAGCGCCTGCCCGTCCCGAACCGCCCGGACGTCCCGCCGGACGTGTGGATCTCCTTCACCGCAGCCGAAATCTGATGGTGTGGTACGTTTTCGCCACGCATTCGAACTGAGGGGGTGAGACCGATCAACGTTGTGACAGGTCGGGGCTCCCTCACGCGCATCGCCTAGGGAGCGCCCGCACAAGGCATCCCGAAAGGCTCAGGACGCGCATGCGTTTTCTCTCCCGGACGTCGGCCGACGGCGTCATCGAACGATCCTTCGCCCTCGGCGGCATCCCCGGCGTCCTGTGGACCCCGCAGGACGCCGAACCCCGCGGCCTGGTCCTCATCGGGCACGGCGGCGGGCAGCACAAGCAGGCCCCGGGCGTCGTGGGACGCGCGCACCGGCTGGCGGCCGAACGCGGTTTCGCGGCGGCGGCCATCGACGCACCGGCCCACGGCGACCGGCCCGGAAGCGCCGAACACGAGCGGATCATCGCCGCGATGCGGGAGCGGATGGCCGGCGCGGGCGACCCCACCCCGCTGCTGGCCGAGCTGCACACGCTGCTGGCCGCCCAGACCGTGCCGGAGTGGCGGTCGGTCCTGGACGCGCTCGGCGACCAGGGGCCGGTGGGTTACTGGGGCGTGTCGCTGGGCTGCGCCCTGGGGATCCCGCTGGTGGCCGCCGAGCCGCGGATCGGCGCGGCGGTCCTGGGGCTGAGCGGCACCTCGCTCGCCTCGGCCCGGGCCGCCGCCGGGATCACCGTCCCGGTGCGGTTCCTGCTGCAGTGGGACGACGAACGGGTGCCGCGGGCCGAGGCCCTGGCCCTGTTCGACGCCCTGGCCTCGGCCGAGAAGACCCTGCACGCCAACCCCGGCGGGCACGCGGACGTGCCGGACTTCGAGATCGACAGCGCCCTGCGCTTCCTCGCCGACCGGCTGGCCTGAGGCCGCCGCCGGCCGGGAGGCCGTCCCGGCCGGCGGGGCGCCGATGAGTACGGGCGGGCGCGGCTGAGCACGTGCGTGCTCACGACAGGGGGCCCGCGGCGCGGCCACCATCGTGGTGCAGGAAGACCACGGCATGGAGGTGGGCGATGCACGACGAGCAGAACGGCGTCCGGGAGCCGTCCGTCGGCAGGAGAGGGCTGCTGCGGCTGACGGGGGCGGCCGCGGTGGCCACGACGGCGGCGATGGTCCTGCCGTCCGGGCGGGCCGCGGCGACGCCGGCCGGACAAGCGCGGACGCAGACGCAGGGCGCGGACGGCTCGGAGGCGCGGGACCGGGACTGGCGGTTGCGCACCGAGCAGCTCCGCGCCAACGGCGACAGCCTCCGGCGCAGCGCCGAGCTGACCAGGCAGAGCCTGGCCGGCCAGACGGCCCTGCGGATCCCGGCCGGACCACCCCGCTGACCACAGCCGACACAAGGAGGACGGACCATGACGTTTTTCGCAAGGGTCGGCTGGACGTGGGAGGCCGGCGGCGCGGTCCTGGGCGCCCCCACCGTCGCCCCCGCCGTGCACGACCTGACCACCGGCCATCTGGCGCTGCGGATGGCGACCAACCGCGGCGCGCCTTCCACCGCGGACCAGATCACCTCGCTGGGCGCGTCGATCGGCGTCCCGCGCAACGAGAACGGGCGCATCGACGGGCCCTCGGTGGCCCAGGTCGGGGCGACGTTCCGGCTGGACCCCGACTCCCGCTTCCACGTCGAGAGGTCGTGGAACTCCTCCGAGCTGTCGGTGACCCTCGCCATCAGCCTGGAGGACCTCACGGCGGGCACCGTCGTCACCGGGCCGGAGTTCGTCATCGCGCGGGACTCGGGGTTCAACGTGGGGGAGAACAAGCTGCTGTTCAGCAACCCGGCGCCGGGCGGGTCGGCGGCGGTCAGCGGCGACTTCGCCTGCGCCGCCCGCCACGACTACCGGGCGTGGATCGACCTGCACGCCCGCGTCAGCGGCGCGGGGTTCGGCGGGAGCGGCGGGTCGGGGGCCGACCTGATCGCCGGCGTCGTCGCGCCCACGCTCTCCTTCTTGTGGTACTTCACGCCGTTGCAGGGGGCCGCGCCGTCGTCGTGGACCCGCGAGGCGACCGCGCCACCCGCCCGCGCCGCCGACCGGGTCTGACTGCCGGGCCGGGGGGCGGCCGTCAGGGGCGCAGGACGTCGCGCAGCTCGCCGCGGCTGGTGACGCCGAGCTTGGCGTAGGCGCGGGCGACGTGGTTGTCGACGGTGCGTTTGGAGATGCCCAGCCGTTCGGCGATCTGCCGGTGGGTCAGGCCGGTCAGCGCCAGCGTCGCCACCTCGCGCTCGCGGGCGGTCAGCTCGGCGGTCGAGGGCAGCCGTTCGGCCAGGGCCAGGCCGGGGCAGCGGCGCAGGTGCTCGGCCGACAGGCCCCAGCAGCGCCGGGCGGTGTGGGCGCGGCCGTGCTCCCGGTGGCGGCGCGCGGCGCGGCCGTACCCCTCGGCGGCCAGGGGGTGCAGGCCGAGGCGGGCGAGGTCGCCGGCCGCCGCCTCCAGCGCGGCGGGGTCGCCGGTGCTGATCGCCGCCGCGTATCGCAGGTAGGGGGACTCGCCGCCGTCCGTGGTGGTGGCGGGCGGGGCGGTCGGTACGTCCGCGCCGAGCCGGACGGCGTCGGCCAGGGCGAGCGCGTGCACCGCCGCGGCGCCCATGGCCTGCGCCCGGACGGCGGTCGCGCGGGCCAGGCCGGCCGCGGCGCGGGCGTCGCCCCGGGCGGCGGCCACCCACGGCCGGGCCAGGTCGGCCCACAGCCCGAACATGGTCGCGGGCGGCCACTCCAGGCGGTCGGCGGTGCGCAGCGCGTCCTGCGCGGCGTCGGCCTCACCGGCCAGCGCCTCGGCGTGCGCGACCTCGCCGTAGAGCAGGCGGTGGAGCAGGCGGCCGGTGACGGTGTCGGGCCGGTGGAGGACGACGGCCTCGCGCAGCCTGCGCCGGGCCTCCGCCACGTCGCCGGAGAACCGGGCGACCTGGGCCATCGCGATCGCCGCCACCATCAGCGCGTACTCCCAGCCGTGGGCGAGGGCGGCCTCGTGCTCGCGTCCGGCGAGCCGCGCGGCCAGGTCCGTACGGCAGGCCAGGAGCGCGCCCTGCACCTGGACCAGCGCGGTGGTCGGCGGCAGCCACGGCATGTTCTCCACCGCCTCGGCCAGCACGGGATCACGCGCGTCGTGCGGCGGCGCGGGCGGCCGGCCGCCGTAGGCGCCGGCCAGCTCGTGCGCCAGGCGGGCCTTGACCTCGGCCTCCTTGTTGACCATCCCCGCCCGGAACAGCGGCGGCAGCTCCGACAGCGCCGGGCGCAGGTCGCCGGAGAACGCCGCGAACACCGAGCTCAGGGCCGCCCGCTCCTCGGCGTGCTCCGGGGGCAGGCCCGCGTCGCGGGCGGGCAGCGCGCGGTGGGCGGCGGGGTCGCCGAGCCCCCAGAACAGCGTCTCGGCCCGGCCGAACGCGATCTTGTCGTGGTGGTGGCCGGCGGTGGCGACGGCGTCCATGACGTCGAGCATGGCCATGAGCTCGCCGGTGCGCTCGCCGGAGATGAGCACCCGCCACAGGACCTGCGCCGCGCCGACGCCCTGCTCGACGTCGCCGTTCAGCAGGGCCGACTCGGTGGCGGCGCGGGCGAGCTGTTCGGCCAGCGGCAGGTCGAGCAGCGTCCAGGCGCGCCGGGTGGCGGTCAGCAGCATGCCGGGCGGCTTGACGCCGGCGTCGAGGCTCCAGCGGACGATGCGCAGCGCGTCGGAGCGGCGGCGGGCCCCCGTGGCGGCGATGGCCTCGGCCAGCACGCGTTTGGCCCTGCGGGTGCGCAGCTCCGGGCAGCCGTCGCGCAGCGCCTCGCCGTACAGGGGGTGGGCCAGGCGGAGCAGGGAGCGGCGGCCGTCGCGCTGGATCCACAGCAGGCCGCGCGCCTCCAGGCGGGTGAGCAGGTCTTCGGGGACGAGCCGGGTGACCACGCCGACCGAGACCGGCTCGGCCAGGGCGAGCAGTTCGAGCGCCCACCGTTCCTGGTCGGCGAGCGCGCCGAGCCGCCTGGCCACCAGCTCGGTCAGCCGGGGGGCGACCAGCCAGGGGCCCTCCCACCGCCACACGCTTTTGGTCTCGGCCAGCGTCCCGGCCTGCATGCCGGCCAGCACGACCTCGCGCAGCAGGAGCGGGTTGCCGGCGGTCAGCTCGTGCAGGCGGCGTACGGTGAGCTCGGCCGCCTGGCCGCCGAGCACCTCGTGCAGCACCTGGCCCACCTCGGACGGCGACAGCGCGGCCGGCTCGATCCGCTCGGCCAGCCCTTCGGTCCACAACGCGGCCAGCCACTCGGAGAACGGCTCGCCGGCGCGCAGCACCACCAGCACGAACGCGGCCCGCGTCCGGGCCAGGTGGCGCAGCACGGCCGCCGACTCGTCGTCGAGCAGGTGGGCGTCGTCCACGACGACCACCGCGCGCCGCGACCCGGCCGTCAGGGCCGCGACCATGGCCCGCACCAGCACGCCGCGGCTGGCCACGCCCACGACGCCGTCGGGGACGAGCACGCCGAGCGGGCCGAGCGGCACGTCGGAGTTGCCCGAGGTGGCCGGCACGGAATGCACGACGAACCTGGACGGATCGAGCGTGGCGAGCGCCTCGTACACCAGCCGGCTCTTGCCGACGCCCGGCGGGCCGGTGATCGCCAGCGCGCCGGCCGCCGGATCGCGCAGGGCGGTGGTGACGCGGCCCAGATCGGACTCCCTGCCCACGAACGGCCACATGCCCGCCTCCCGCTGCGTCGTCTGCCGCAGTCTGACACGCCGGACGGGCGCGAGTCAGCCGGAATGTCGCCTTCGCCGGCGTTCGCCTGACAGGTCAGGAGCCGCCGGCGATCTCGACGACGGCGTGGCGGTTGTGCTCGTCGGTGAGGTGGTCGAGCAGGTAGTGGGCCAGGTCGGCGCGGGAGATCGAGCCCGCCTTGGCCAGGGGCGCGTTCTCGGCGGTGCGGTAGCGGCCGGTCAGGGGCCCGTCGGTGAGCATCGGCGGGCGCACGATCGTCCAGTCGATGTCGTGGGCGGCGGTGACGGCGGCCTCCATGCGTCTCATGTCGGCGTAGCCGTGCCGGTAGAGGCGCTGGATCACGAAGCGGGTGACCAGGCGGCGGCCCAGCGGCGTGCCCGGCGGGATGTCCAGGCCCGCCGACGACAGGCACAGCAGGCGGCGCACCCCGCCGTCGCGCATGGCGGCGATGACGTTGGCGGTGCCCTGGGAGTAGACGGTGGTGGGGTGGCCGCGGTCGGTGCTGCCCAGGCACGACAGCACGGCCTCGTGCCCGCCGACGGCCTCCCGCCAGGGGCCGGGGGTCAGCACGTCGCCGCCGATCACGCTCACCCGCTCGCCCGCCGGGACGCGGCCGGGGTCGCGGGCCAGGACGGTGACGTCGTGCCCGGCGGCGACCGCCTGCTCGACCACCTGGCGGCCGGTGCCGCCGGTCGCGCCGAGGACCATCAGCTTCATGCCGCACCGGCCAGGGCCCGTACGACGGCCTCGGCGATCTCGCGCTGGCCCTCGATGCTCAGGTGCACGCCGTCGTCGAGGAAGTGGTGGTCCTCGCGGACGGCGAGCCTGGTGTCCACGGTCGGCTCGGGACGGCCCAGCAGGTGGTCGGCGGTGGCGTCGACGTCCTTGCCGGCCCAGGTGATGCCGGCGCGCCGGAAGTGCGGGTAGGCGGCGGCGCGCGGCTCGTCGAAGGGGCTCGGGGTGAGCCAGACCCAGCGGACGGGCCCGCGCTGCTGGGCCAGGTCGTGCAGCATGGCCAGGTTGCGCTCGGTCTCGGCGGCGCTGACCAGGGTGGGCGCGTCGGGGGCCAGGTGCTGGGCGTCGTTGGCGCCGATCATGCACAGCACCAGGTCGGGCCGCTGGAAGCCGAGGGCGGGGAGCTGGGTGAGCGCCTGGGTGGTGGTGCTGCCGGCGATCGCCAGGTTGGTGAAGCGGACGGCGTCGCCGGGACGGCGCAGCGCGACCAGCCGGCGCAGGATCTCGAACCAGGACAGGCGGTCGGCGGTGGTGCTCTCGCCGAGGGCCACCACGTGGAAGGCGTCGCGGGAGCCCTCGGGACGCAGCGGCAGCCGGTCGACGGCGTCGGCGAGGCCGGGCCGGGCCAGCAGCGTCTCGGCGGCCTGCCGGGTCTGCTGGTCGAAGGCGTCCAGCAGCGCGCGGTAGGCGTCGGCGTCGAGGCCGAACAGGGCGGCGAGGCGGGCCTCGTCCGCGCCGATCAGGTACGGCAGGGCGCCGGGCCGCTGGAACCGGACGAGCCGTTCGGTCATCGGGTCGGTCATGACAGGGCCTCCGTCTGGATGGTGGATGCGGGGGACGGGCGGAGCACGGCGTGGATCACGAGACCCGTCCGCCGGTGAGGTCGAGGGTCGCCCCGGTCACCCAGGAGGCGGCGGGCGAGGCGAGGTAGAGGACGGCCTGGGCGACGTCGGCGGGACGGCCGACGCGCCCGAGCGGGAAGGCCGCGGCGAGCTGGGCGAGCCGCTCGGCGGGCAGCGCGGCGAGCTTGTCGTTGAGCACGGCCGAGGGCGCCAGGCAGTTGACCCGCACGCCGTCGCCGCCCACCTCGGCGGCCAGGTGCCGGGCGAACATGACCACGCCCGCCTTGGCGGCGGCGTAGGCGGCGTTGGCGCCTCCGGGCTGCCGGCCCGCGGTGGACGACATCAGGATGATCGACCCGGCGCGCCGCTCCAGCATGCCCGGCAGGAACTCGTGGACGGTGAGGAACACCGAGGTCAGGTCGGACTCCAGCACGGCGCGCCAGCGGCCGGGGTCGAGCCCCGCGGTCGGCGCGGGCGCGCCCTGCCCGCCGGCGAACGGGGCCAGGATCTCCACCGGTCCGAGCGCGGCCTCCACCTCGGCGCGGATGCGGGCCAGGGCGCCGGTGTCGGTCACGTCGCCGGGCGCGGCCAGCGCCCGGCCGCCCTCGGCGGTGATCGAGGCGACGACGCGGTCCACCGCCCCGGTGTCGCGGCCGGTGACCGCGACCCGGACGCCGTTGGCGGCCAGCGCGTGGCAGGTCGCCGCGCCGATGCCGCGGGAACCGCCGGTGACGAGGGCGACCTTGCCCTCCAGTCCTGGATGTCTGGGCCAGTCAGGCCGGTCGGTGGTCATCTGGGTGGTCATCGCATATTGCTTCTCTCTAGAGAAAGGTTCACCCTTGTGAAAGGTTCTGTGCGGAGTACAGTATGCGCTGTGTCCGCGTCCCGCAACCGCCCGATGGGCGTCGCCTTCCTGCTCGCGCAGCTCGGCGCGCACGCCGCCGGCCGGTTCGCCGCGCGGGTCGCCGAGCTCGGCCTGTCGCCGTCCGACGTCGGGCTGCTGCGGATGATCGCCCTCCAGCCGGGCCGCAGCCAGCAGTCGCTCGCCGCCGACCTCGGCGTCGTGCCCAGCCGGGTCACCGCGCTGCTCGACCCGCTCGACCGGGCCGGCCTGGTGGAGCGGCGCCGCTCGGCCGGCGACCGCCGCAACCACGAGCTGCACCTGACCGAGCAGGGCGCGAAGGTGATGGAGGACATCAGGAGGACGGCGATGGCGCACGAGGCCGACCTGACCTCGTGCCTCAGCCCCGACCAGCGCGGCGAGCTGCTCGCCCTGCTGGAGCTGGTCGCCGCCGACCAGGGCCTGACGCCGGGCGTGCATCCCGGCTACCGCCGCTCCTGAGGCCGCCGGCCGCCCGGCGGGCCGTAGGTCCCCGCGCGGGAGGACCTACGGCTCTGGCCGCCGCGTCCGCCCAGGCCAGAGGCTTGGATCATCACCACCGGATGCGAAGAAGGTGTTCACGAATGAGGCACAGGCCCATCGCCCTTGACGCCGACGACGTGCAGGTCAGGATCCGCGGCGGCGGCGTGCGCGCGGCCGACGTGCGGCGTGCCCGCCACACCGTGGCCGACCTGACCCGGCTCGCCCACGAGCCGGTGCTCGGCGCGACGGTCAAGCTCGCCGCCACACCGCAGGTCGCGGGGGAGCGGCGGACGGCCGAGGCCGTGGTGGACGTCCAGGGCCGGCTCATCAGGGCCCGGGCCGGCGCCGGCTCCACCCGCGCCGCCATCCACCTGCTCGGCGACCGGCTGCGGGCGCGGCTGCTGGAGAGCACCCGGGACTGGGAGAACCGGCGCGGCCGCCACCCCCGTCCGCCCCACCCGGCCCCGGCCGCCGGGGAACGCCGGATCGTCCGGACCTGCACGGCCGCCCGCGCCGTGCCCGACGAGGCGGCGGTGAACATGGACGACCTCGACTACGACTTCCTGCTGTTCACCGAGACCGCGACCGGCCAGGACAGCGTGATCTACCGCACCGGCGACGGCTACCGCCTCGCCCAGCTCGACCCCCGTCCCGACCTGCCGGCGCCGACCTGCGCGGGGATCTCGGTCAGCCCGCTGCCCGCCCCCCGCCTCACCGCCGGGCAGGCCCTCGACCGGCTGGAGCTGACCGGTTTCCCGTTCGTCTTCTTCGCCGACTCCGCCACCGGGGCGGGCTGCCTTCTCTACCGCCGCGACGACGGGGACTACGGCCTGGTGACCACCGCGCACGAGGACTGAGCGCCGGCGCCGCCCCCGGCCAGGGGGCGGCGCCGCCCGTTCAAGGACCCGTCACACGACGGCCGCGCGGGCGGGCGCGATGCGGCGGCCGGAGATCTGCTCGGCCTCCACCACGATGTAGTGGTCCCGGTCGCCCGGCGCCCACGTCGTCAGCGGCAGCTCAGCCAGGCGGGCCAGCTCGGCGGCGTCGGTCACCTCGCGCGCGTGCCCCACCGCCGTGACCGACCAGCCGGTACGCCGCCCGGCGTCGAAGTCGTCGGCCTCGAAGGCCACCACGGCCCGCCGGGTGGCCGCCGCCAGCTTCGACCCCGTCGCGGTGCGGATCACGATGGACCGCCCGTCGAGACAGAAGTTCACCGGCTGGACGGCGGGCAGGGCACGATCGGTGAACACGATCCGCCCGATGGGCATCGAGGACAGCAGCAGGAAGCACTCCTCCTCGGAGAGCACCTGCAGTCCGGACGAGTCGAGCTGCATGCTCTCCAGGATCCCCCACCCGCCCCCGCCCGCGGCAGGGACGAAAGTCCCATCTTCCCCGGCGACCGGCCCGCGGACGCCGGATGTCCCGTCCGGGACCTTCGGCCCTTCAAAAGCGGACGTTCGCCCCGGTCAGCGACCGGGCCCGCTCCCTAGCCTGGGAACCGGCCCGCGGTCGCGGGTCTCACCCCTGGGACTGTGGAGGTCACAATGTTGTCCGCGGAATCCGCCGCCGTCGTCCGCGCCACGCTGCCCGTCGTGGGCGCCTCGCTCGACGCCATCACCGAGCGGTTCTACGCGACGATGTTCGCCGACCGGCCCGAGCTGCTGGACGGCCTGTTCAACCGCGGCAACCAGGCCAGCGGCGAGCAGCGCAAGGCGCTGGCCGCCTCCGTCGCCGCCTTCGCCACCACCCTCCTGGACCACCCCGACCAGCGGCCCGACCACCTGCTCGCGCGGATCGCCCACAAGCACACCGCGGTCGGCGTCACCGACGACCAGTACGTGATCGTGCACAAGTACCTGTTCGGCGCGATCGCCGAGGTGCTGGGCGAGGCCGTCACCCCGCAGGTCGCCGCCGCCTGGGACGAGGTCTACTGGCTGATGGCCGGCGCCCTGATCGCGATGGAGGCCCGCCTCTACGCCGACGCCGGCGCCGTCGAGGGCCGCACGTGGCGGCGCTGGCGGGTGGCCGGCCGCCGCGAGGAGACGCCCGACGTCGCCTCCTTCCTGCTCACCCCGCTCGGCGAGGAGCCCCCGCCGCCCGCCCGCCCCGGCCAGTACGTCAGCGTCCAGGTCGAGATGCCCGACGGCGTGCGCCAGCTGCGCCAGTACACGCTGTCCAACGCCGGCGACGGCCTGCGCCGGATCACCGTCAAGCGCGTGGACGGCGACCCCGCCGGCGAGGTGTCCACCCTGCTGCACGCCACCGTGCGCCAGGGCGACGAGCTCACCCTGTCGGCGCCGTTCGGCGACGTCACCCTGGACGACTCCGAGGCGCCGCTGGTGCTGGTGAGCGCCGGGATCGGCGGCACCCCCATGGTCGCCATGCTCGACCACCTCGCCGCCACCGGCTCCCGCCGCCGCGTCCTGGCCCTGCACGCCGACCGCTCGCCCGACCGGCACGCGCTGCGCGAGGACATGACCCGCCTGGCCCCCGAGCACGTCTTCTGGTACGAGCACGGCGCCCAGGCCCCCGACCGCGACGGCCTGATGGACCTCGGCGGCGTGCCGATCCCGCAGGGCGCGGTCGCCTACCTGTGCGGGCCGCTGCCCTTCATGCGCGAGGCGCGCGCCGCGCTGCTCAAGGCCGGCGTGGCGGCCCGCGACGTGCACTACGAGGTCTTCGGGCCCGACCTGTGGCTCGCCGCCGGCTGACCGCCCGCCCCGGCGGCCCGCCCGCCGGCCCACCCGCCGGTCCACCGGCGATCCACGTGACCAGGAGGATGAGATGAGCGTTGTCCGAGGCGCGGCGAGGGCGCTGCTGGGCGCCGCCGGCGCCGCGATGGCGGCCGCCGGCCCCGTCATGGCCGCCCGAGGCGTCCAGGCGCGCGGCGAGATCCGCGACGAGCTGCGCCGGCAGGCCATCAGTTTCCCCGGCAAGGGGCTGCCCGCCGAGCTCGCCGCCCACGAGGGCCGCGCCGTCCTGACCGGCCCGCAGGCCAGGGCCTACGCCCAGGTGATCGGCCGCAATGTGCTGACCGCCACCGGCGGCCGGACGTACGCGCAGGTCAGCGCCGAGCTGTTCGCGGCGGGCGGCGCGGACGCCGAGCTGGAGAGCCTGCGGCAGACCGCCTTCACCGGCCAGATGCTGCGCGCCTCCCTGCTCAACGCCTACCAGGCATGGCAGCTCGGCAACCTGGCCATCGGCCTCGGCGGGCTGCTGACGCTCACCGGCGCCGCCCTGCTGACCTGCGGCGCCACCCTCGCCGCCGACGAGTGACAGGGGACGGGAACCATGCGACCGGCGACGTCCGGAACCACCCAGCTGGAGGACTGTGTGCTGTCCATCGGCCATCACTTCACCGAGACCTTCCACGCCGAGCACCGCGAGGTCAGGGACCTGCTGCTCGCGCTGATCGACGCCTTCGGCGCCGGCGACGCGGCGCGGGCCGGGAAACTGGTGGCGGCCCTGTCGGCGGCCGTCGGGCCGCACTTCCGCTACGAGGAGGAGGCCATGTACCCCGGCTTGACGTCCGTCCTCGGCGCGCACTACGTGGACAAGCTGCTCAGCGACCACGACGACACGATCCGCAACATCCGCGAGCTGGCCGAGCTGGCCGACCTGGCCGCGATCGACGGCCTGGGCGAGATCGACGAGAACCAGGCCGCCTGGGGCATCGCCCTGGCACGGGAGATCCTGCCGCACGTCAGCGACTGCGACGGCCTGTCGCTCATGGTCGAGACGCTGCCCGAGGACGACGTCGTGCACATCCTGGCCACCCGCGAGGTGGCCAGGGAGATCAACGCCGACGTGCTCACCTGGGCCGGCACGCTGCGGGCGCGGCGTGTCTGAGGCCGGGCTCCCCGTCCTGATCCAGGGCGGCATGGGCGTCGCGGTGTCCGGGTGGCGGCTGGCGCGCGCGGTCGCCCGTACCGGGCAGCTCGGCGTGGTGTCGGGCACCGCCCTGGACGTCGCCCTGGCCCGCCGCCTCCAGCGCGGCGACCCCGGCGGCGACCTGCGCCGGGCACTGGCCGGCTTCCCCATCCCCGAGATCGCCGAACGGGTGCTCGGACGCTGGTTCGTGCCCGGCGGGATCGCGCCCGGCACGCCGTACCGGCCGGTGCCCCGGCTCGGGCTGCGGCCCAGCCGGGCCCGCGACGAGCTGGCCGTGGTCGCCAACTTCGCCGAGGTCTTCCTGGCCAAGCAGGGCCACGACGGGCCGGTCGGCGTCAACTACCTGGAGAAGATCCAGCTCGCCACGCCCGCCGCCGCCTACGGCGCGATGCTGGCCGGCGTCGACTACGTGCTGATGGGCGCCGGCATCCCGGCGGAGATCCCGGCGCTGCTCGACGCCTTCGCCGCGCACCGCCCGGCCGAGCTCACCGTCGCGGTGGCCGACGCCGGCGACGCCCGCCACACGGTCGGCCTCGACCCGGCCGCGCTGTGGCCCGGGGCCGCCCCGGCCGGACCGCTGCGGCGTCCCAAGCTGCTGGCGATCGTCTCCTCCCACGTGCTGGCCGCCTACCTGGCCCGCTCACCGGTGACCAGGCCCGACGGGTTCGTCCTGGAGACGCCGGTGGCCGGCGGGCACAGCGCGCCGCCGCGCGGCCGGCTGGTGCTCGACGAGCGCGGCGAACCCGTCTACGGGCCCCGCGACGAGGCCGACACCGCCAAGGTCGCCGCGATCGGGCTGCCGTTCTGGCTGGCCGGCGGCTACGCCACCCCCGGCGGCGCGGCCGGCGCGCGGGCCACCGGCGCCGCCGGCATCCAGGTCGGGACGGCGTTCGCGCTGTGCCGGGAGTCGGGCCTCGACGACGGCCTGCGGCGGCGCATGCTGAGCCGGGCCCGCCGGGGCGCGCTGGAGGTGCGCAACGACCCGCGCGCCTCGCCCACCGGCTTCCCGTTCAAGGTCGCGGGCCTGCCCGGCACCCTGTCGGAGCCCGAGGTGTTCGACCGGCGTCCCCGGCTGTGCGACCTGGGCTACCTGCGCACCCCGTACGTCAGGCCCGGCGGCGCGATCGGCTACCGCTGCCCCGCCGAACCCGTGGACGCCTACGTCCGCAAGGGCCGGCCCGCCGAGGAGGCCGAGGGCCGCCAGTGCCTGTGCAACGGGCTGACCGCCGCCATCGGCCTGGGCCAGCACCGCGCCGACGGCTACCAGGAGCCCGCCCTGCTCACCCTCGGCCAGGACCTGGCCTTCCTGGACGGACTGCCCGACGACCACTCGGCCGCCGACGTCGTGGACCACCTCCTGCGAGGAGCACCCGCATGACCGCACCACCCGGCGGGCGGCCGCTGCGCCGCGTCCGGCGCGACGTCGCCGCGAGCCCGTTCATCGTGATCTGGGAGGCCACCCGCGCCTGCCCGCTGGCCTGCCTGCACTGCCGCGCCGAGGCCGTGCCCGCCCGGCACCCGGCGGAGCTGACCACCGAGGAGGCGTACCGGCTCATCGGCCAGGTGGCGGACTTCGGCACGCCCCCGCCGCTGTTCGTGATCACCGGCGGCGACCCGTTCGAGCGGCCCGACCTGCTCGACCTGGTCCGCCACGCCCGCGCCCGCGGCCTGGCCCCGGCCGTGTCCCCGTCGGCCACCCCCGCCCTCGACCCGGCCAACCTCGCCCGGCTGCGCGAGGCCGGGGCCGCCGCCGTCTCGCTCAGCCTCGACGGCGCGACCGCGCCCGTCCACGACGCCTTCCGCGGCTACGACGGCGTGTTCACCCGCACCCTGCGCGCCTGGCGGGCGGCCCGCGAAGCCGGGCTCAAGGTGCAGATCAACACCACCGTGACCCGCCACAACCTGACGAGCCTGCCGGACATCGCCGCCCTGGTACGCCAGGAGGGCGCGCTGCTGTGGAGCGTGTTCTTCCTCGTGCCCACCGGCCGGGGCCGCGACCTGTCGGCCCTGACCCCGCAGGAGACCGAGGACGTGCTGCACTTCGTGCACGACGTCGGCACCGCGATCCCGGTCAAGACCACCGAGGCGCACCACTTCCGGCGGGTCGCCGTGCAACGGCTGATTCTGGCCGGACAGGGCGTGGACCACGCCGAGGCGCTCCGGCTCGGCCCGCTCTACCGCACCCTGCGGCGGCGCGCCGAACAGGCCGGGCTGATCGAGGAGCGGCGCAGCCGCCGCCCGCCCGTCGACGTCAACGCCGGGCGCGGGTTCGTCTTCGTCTCCCACACCGGGACCGTGCACCCCTCGGGCTTCCTCCCGCTGGACGCCGGGAACGTGCGCGACCGGCCCCTGACCGGGATCTACCGCTCCTCGCCGCTGTTCACCGCGCTGCGCGACCCCGACCGGCTGACCGGCCGCTGCGGCGCGTGCGAGTTCCGCACGATCTGCGGCGGCTCCCGCTCCCGCGCCTACGCCTGCTCGGGGGACGTCCTCGGTGAGGAGCCGTGGTGCGCCTACGAGCCCGGCAGCTTCCCCTACCAGAAGGAACTGGCCGCCCATGTATGAGCCGCCCATGTATGAGCCGCCCATGTATGAGCCGCCCGCGCATGACAGGAGAAGGGCCGGCGCGCTGGCCGCGCCCTACGACACGATGCTGGCCGCCTACGCCGCCGCGCTGGCCGGCTCGCCGCTGGCCGCCTCCAGCAAGGCCAGCTACCTGCGCCGCGTCGGCCGCTACCTGACCTGGGTCGCCGCCGCCTCCGACCGCGGGCTGCTGGCGGGCGAGCCGCTGGCCGACACGACGGTGGCCGTCCGCACCGCCCACGCCTACCACGGCGAGCTGCACGGCCGCTACGCCCCCAGCACGATCAACAGCACCCTGGCCGCGCTGGAGGACTTCTACGCCCGGCTCCACCTCGGCGCGACCGGCATCCCCCGCCGGCCGGCGCCCGGCCACCGGGCGGGCGCGCGATGACCTGGTGGGCGGTGGTGCGCTTCCTGCACGTGCTCGGGGCCGCGCTGTGGGTCGGCGGCCAGCTCGCCGTCTCCCTCGTCCTGCTGCCCCTGGCCCGGCGCCTGCTGGACGACGAGCGCCGCGCCCTGGTGCTCGGCGCCGTCGGCCGCCGGTTCGGGCTGCTCACCGCCGCCCTGTTCCTGCCCCTCCAGCTCGCCACCGGCGTGGCCATCGCCTGGCACAAGGGCGTCACCTGGGCCTCGCTCGCCGAACCCGGCTACGGCCGCGTCCTGGCCGCCAAGCTCCTGCTGTTCTGCGCCGTCATGGCCGCCGCCGCCCTGCACGGCTGGGCCGCCGCCCGCGCCCGCCCCCGCCTGGCCCGGACGCTGGCCGTCAGCGCCCTGGTGGGGTCGATCGGCGTCGTGCTGCTGGCCGCCGCGCTGCCCGCCACCTGATCATGGCCGATCGGAGACGCGGAAAGGGACTTTGGTCCCTGACGGCGGCACCGCCGGTCGCGCCATCGTGGAGACATGCCCGCAGCAACCGTCGTGCCGGGAGCCCCGCGATGACCGGCGCCGGCCTCGCCCGCCCCTGGGACGGACCCTTCGCCTCACACGCCGGGGTGCGCCGGATCGTCGCCGCCGCCGTCGCGGCGCCCTCGGTGCACAACACCCAGCCCTGGCGCTTCCGCCGCCTCGACGACACCACCATGGAGCTGTACGCCGACCTCGACCGGCTGCTCGCCGTCACCGACCCCCTGGGACGCGGGCTCGGCATCAGCTGCGGGGCCGCGCTGTTCAACCTGCGACTGGCGGTCCGGATGACCGGGCACGACCCCGGCGTCCTGCCGCTGCCCGACCCGGACGGCCGGCCCGAACTGCTGGCGACCGTGCGGGCCACGCCCGGCGGGCCGCCCACCCCCGACGAGCGGCTCCTGCACGACATGATCCCGCACCGGCGCACCAACCGCTTCCCCTTCGAGCGCCGCCCGCTGCCCAGGGACGTCCTGCTCGACCTGGTCAACGCCGCCCACGACGAGGACGCCACGCTGCTCCTCGTCAAGGGCGGGACGGCCAGGCGAGTGCTGGACATGGTCGCCCTGGCCGACGACACGCTGACGGCCGACCCCGCCTACCGGGCCGAGCTGGCCCGCTGGACCCGGCCGGAGGGCGGCGCCGACGGCGTCCCCGCCCACGCCTTCGGCCCGCGCCCCCGCTCCGGCGAACTGCCCATGCGCGGCTTCGGCGGCGGCGAGGTCGCCGACTTCGAGGCCGAGCCGCAGCTCGTCGCCCTGTTCACCCAGGGGGACGGCCCGCACGACTGGCTGCGCGCCGGGCAGGCCCTCCAACGCGTCCTGCTCACCGCCACCGCGCACGGCGTGGCGGCCTCGATGTTCAGCCAGCCGCTCGACCTGCGCCCGCCGCAGCACCGCGGCGACCGTCCCGGCCCGTTCGGGCACGTGCAGATGTTGATCAGGCTCGGGTACGGGCCGCCGGTCCCGCGCGTCCCCCGGCGCCCGGTGTACGAGGTCCTCGACCGGACGGGGGCCCGGCGTGCCTGAGCGGCGCCGCCCCCGATCCACCGGCCCTCGGCGGCCGCAGACAGGAAGGTGCCCGGAATGCCGGTCGACATCCGGATAGAGAGCGGCAGGCCGATCGACCTGCCGCCGCCGAGGCGGGCCCGCGCGTCCTGGCACCTGCGGGCGAACGCGACCGTCGTGGCCTGGCTGGCGCTGACCGTCGTCGCAGCCCTGGCGGGCGACGTGCTGCCGGCGCCGTCGTGGCTGCTGATCCACGTGTTCCTGCTGGGCGCGGTCAGCACGGCCGTGCTCATCTGGAGCGAGCACTTCACGGTGGCGCTGCTGCGCGTCCGCGGCCCGTCCGAGCGGGGGAGCCTGACCCGGCTGGCCCTGCTCAACACGGCCACGGTCGCCGTGCTGGCCGGCGTGGCGTACGGGCCGTGGCACCTGGCGGCGGCCGGCGCGGCGCTGCTGGCGGGCGTGGTGCTGTGGCACGCGGCCGTCCTGGTCCGGCTCGTCCGCGGCGCGCTGCCCGGCCGGTTCGGCCACGTCATCGGCTGGTACGTCACCGCCGCCTGCGCGCTCGCCGCCGGCGGAACCCTCGGCGGGCTGATGGCCGCCCGGACCGTCCAGGGCGCGCTGCACGAGCGCATGAGCGCCGCCCACTCCCAGGTGAACGTCTTCGGCTGGATCGGGCTCACCGTGCTCGGCACCCTGTTCACCCTGTGGCCGACGGTCCTGCGCACCCGCATGTCGGACCGGACCCGCCGGGCCTCGCGGGCGGGCCTGTGGCTGGCCGCGCCGGGACTGACGGTGGCCGTCGCCGGGCTGCTGGCGGGCTGGCGGTGGGTGGCCCTGGCCGGGCTGGCGGCGTACGCGGCCGGTGGGCTGGCGGTGCTCGTCCCCTTGGGCGACGCGCTGCGGCGCAGGAGGCCGCACACCGGCGCGGCGTGGATGCTGGGCGCGGCGATCGTCTGGTTCGAGGTGGCGCTGGCCGCCGATCTGGTGGTGGTGGCCACCAGGCCGGCGCACCGGGTCGCCGCCGCGCTGGCCCCGCTGCTGCCGCTGGTGCTGGTCGGGTTCGTGGCGCAGGTGCTGCTCGGGTCGCTGCTGCACCTGCTGCCCGCGGTGCTGGGCGGCGGTCCGGCCCGGTTCAAGGAGAACGCGGCGCTGCTGGAACGCGGCTGGCCGGCGCGGCTGGCGGCGCTCAACGTGGGGGTGCCGCTGCTGGTCCTGCCGGTGCCGCGGCCGGTCGCGCTGCTGGGGTGGGCGTCGGTGCTGGCCGCCGCGCTGGCCTTCGCCGCGCTGGCGGCGACAGCACTGGCCCGCC